>CAMNFR010000036.1 GCA_946537305.1 uncultured Lachnospiraceae bacterium
TGTTCGGCCTGGAGCTGTACAAGTATGAATTTGCCGGCCTGATCATGCACGCGGAGCATCTGGAAGCAGTGCACGGTGTGGGACCGCATACCATCAGCGTGCCCCGCGTGAAGCGCGCAGACGATATCGATCCGAATGAATTTGACGGCGGTATCGATGATGCCACGTTCGAAAAGATCATTGCCTGCATCCGTCTGGCTGTGCCTTATACCGGCATGATCATCTCTACCAGAGAAAGCCAGACTGTGCGCGAAAAAGCGCTGAATATGGGTATTTCTCAGATCAGCGGCGGCTCCCGGACATCCGTGGGCGGCTATACGGAGGAGGTCCGTCCCACCGACACGGAACAGTTCGATGTCAGCGATCAGCGCACACTGGATGAGGTCATCCGGTGGCTGATGGAAAATGACCATGTGCCGTCGTTCTGCACGGCCTGCTACCGCGAAGGGCGCACCGGTGACCGCTTTATGAGCCTGTGCAAGAGCGGGCAGATCTTAAACTGCTGCCATCCCAACGCGCTGATGACGCTGGCGGAATTCCTGGTGGATTACGCCTCGCCGGAAACGCAGGAAATCGGCTGGAAGATGATAGAAAAAGAACTGGCGAAGATTCCGAAGGAAAAGGTCCGGAAGATCGCGGCGGAAAATATCGAGGCGATCCGAACCTCCGACCGCCGGGACTTCCGCTTCTAGGAGAGTGCGATGAGCCTGAATGCAGTGCCCTCCGGAGAGAGGGTCCATATCGCCTTTTTCGGGCGGCGCAATGTAGGGAAATCCAGCCTGGTGAATGCTGTCACCGGGCAGGAGCTTTCTCTGGTCTCGGATGTAAAGGGGACTACCACGGACCCGGTCAGAAAAGCCATGGAGCTGCTGCCGCTGGGACCGGTGGTGATCATCGATACGCCCGGGCTGGATGACGAAGGGGATCTGGGACAGATGCGCGTGCGCCGCGCCAGAGAGGTGCTGGCGCAGACGGATATTGCCGTGCTGGTGACGGATGTTCCCGCATGTACAGAGGCGGAGCTTCCCCGCTGGGAGCAGGAACTGCTGGCGCTGGTGCGGGAGCGGAAGATCCCCTGCCTGATCGCCTGCAATAAAGCGGATCTGCGGGAGGCGTCCCCCGTGACAGAGGAAGCGGAACAGGCCGCGGGGGGAGATATTCTTTTCCTGCCGGTCAGCGCGCTCACGGGGCAGGGCGTAAATTGCCTGAAGGAACAGCTGGCTGCTTTTGCGAAGCAGTGGGAGAACGCCCGCCGGGTGCTGGTCCGGGATCTGATCTCCTCGGGGGATACCGTCGTCCTGGTGATCCCGGTGGATGAGTCCGCGCCGAAGGGGCGGCTGATCCTGCCGCAGCAGCAGGTAATGCGGGATATCCTGGATGCCCACGGCCATTTCCTGGCCTGTCAGCCGGAAGAACTGGCGGATATGCTGGAACGCCTGAAGGCCCCGCCGTCGCTTGTGATCACGGATTCCCAGGCCTTTGGCCGCGTGGCAGAGACATTGCCGCGGGAACTCCCTCTGACATCCTTTTCTATTCTGTTCGCCAGATACAAGGGACAGTTGGAGGTGCTCGTGCGCGGAGCAGAGGTGTTGGGCAGTCTGCGGGACGGCGACCGGGTGCTGATCTCGGAGGGATGCACTCATCACCGGCAGTGCAATGATATCGGCACGGTCAAGATGCCGGGCTGGATACGCGCGGCATGCGGGGCGGAGCCGGTCTTTTCCTTTACGTCCGGCGGCAGCTTTCCGGAGGATCTTTCGGAATACCGTCTGATCGTCCACTGCGGGGGCTGCATGCTGAACGAAAAGGAAATGGGAAGGCGTATGAAAATGGCCGCGGCGGCCGGGGTGCCCATGGTCAATTACGGTGCAGCCATCGCCTGCATGCACGGTATATTGGAGCGCAGCCTGGAACCCCTGCAACAATCGAAATGGCAATCTTAGGGAGGATTTGAAAAATGATACGGAAACACAGGATATTGCTGCCGCTTCTGGCAGCACTGGCCCTCCTCCTGGCGGCCTGCAGCGGCAGCGGGGGAACGGCCCAGGTACAGACGACGGCGGCCTTCTCTCTGGCAGAGGAAACGACGGCAGCGGAAGAGACCGCGCAGGTAACGGTACCGGCGGCGGAAGAGACGGCGGAAGTGCCGGCCGGGGAGACATCACAGGAACCGACAGAGGAAGCCCCGGAGGCAACCGAAGAAGAGCCCGCGGCAGAGACCGAAGCGGAAACTGCGGCGGAAACCGATGCGCCGGAGACCACGGCGGAAGCAGAGGAACCGGCGCTTACGGTGCAGGAGGACGGGGAATATAATACCCGTGATGAGGTCGCGGCGTATATTCATGCCTTCGGGCACCTTCCTTCGAACTATATTTCCAAACGGGACGCGGAAGACCTGGGATGGCCCGGCGGTTCGCTGGAACCCTATGCGCCCGGAAAATCCATCGGCGGCAGCCGATTCGGAAATTATGAAGGGATTCTGCCGGAAGCAAAAGGCCGCAAATACTACGAGTGCGATATCGATACCCGCGGTAAAAAGAAACGCGGTGCCAAACGCATTGTGTATTCCAATGATGGGCTGATCTATTATACGGAAGACCACTATGAAAGCTTTGAACTGCTGTACGGAGAGGAGTAAGAGATGAGAGAAATTACTATTTCCGGGGCGGAGATCGGCACCCGGGAGGCATTGCACGATGTGCTGCAGGAAAAGCTGGCGCTGCCGGACTGGTACGGCCGTAACCTGGACGCCCTTTATGACTGCCTGACGGCAGAGCTTACGGAGGAGACACAGCTGACCGTTACGGACGCAGAGTTGCTGGAAGATTCACTTGGCAGCTACGGCCGCGTGTTCCTGCGCGTGCTGGAGGAAGCTGCGGAAGAAAATCCCAGGCTGCATATACAGTAGGAGACAAGGAGACAGGGGACGGACCTGCGGAGACAGGGGACGGACCTATGTCTCCCCCATCGGGGAGACATAGGTCCGTCCCCTGTCTCCGCAGGTCCGTCCCCTGTCTCCTAGCTTACATTTGTTCAGGTGCTTCGAAGCCGAGCAGGTCGATGCCTGTTTCCATCACCTTCTGTACCAGGCTCAGCAGTGCGATCCAGCCCTGCTGACGCTCTGCGTCCTCTTCCGCCAGAATGCGGTGGTCGTGGTAGAAGCTGTTGAAGGCGTTGGCGACCTCGTACAGGTACTGGCAGAGGCGGTGCGGGGCGATATCCAGGCAGCTGCCGGTGATCGCTTCGTTTACGCGGGCCAGCACCAGCTGCAGATCCTTTTCGGAATCATCCCCGGCGGGCCGGAGGGCAGATGCGGGCGCCTGTCCGGTCGTTTCCGCGTACTTGCGTAGAATGGACTTGATACGCACAATGGTATAAAGCAGATACGGGCCGGTATTTCCCTCGAAGGAGATAAAGCGGTCCACATCGAATACGTAGTTCTTGGTGGCCTGGTTGCTGAGATCGCCGTACTTCAGCGCGGCCAGCCCTACGATCTGCGCGATCTTCTGGGCTTCCTCGGCGGAGACCGTGCGGTTTTCCATGATGCGCTCATAGACGGCCTGATCAATATCCGCGATCAGATGCTCCAGGCGCATCACGCCGCCCTCACGGGTCTTGAAGGGCTTGCCGTCCCGTCCGTTCATGGTGCCGAAGCCCAGGAAAGTAAGAGAGGTCTCCGGACGGATGATGCCCGCCAGGCGGGATACCCGGAATACCTGTGTAAAGTGCATGTCCTGCCGCTTATCCACCACATACAGAACGCCGTCCGGGTGGAAGTCCTGTTCCCGCTGCCAGAGGGTGGCCAGGTCTGTGGTCGCATAGAGGGAGGCTCCGTCAGATTTCTGAATGATGCAGGGCGGGATCTCCTTGGTGTCGGTATCCTGCTGTACATCCACTACCATAGCGCCCTGGCTCTCGTGCAGGAGATTACGCTCCTTCAGGCGCTCCAGCATGACCGGGATATATTTCTGGGCGTCGCTTTCGCCGTACCACAGGTCAAAGCTCACATTCAGCTTGCCGTAATTCTTTTTCAGATCCGCCACGGAAATGCGCAGGATATGCGCGAACAGAGCCGTGTAGCCGGGATCTCCCTGCTGCAGACGGACCGTGGCGTCATGCGCGGCAGCGGCAAACTCCGCATCCTCTTTGGAGCGGGCGCTGGCCGTGGGATAGATCTCCTCCAGATCAGAGATGGTAAAAGGCGCTTCAGCCGGATATTCACCGGAATAATCTGCCTGGAAATAAGGAAGCTCCGGATGACGGCGATGTGTCTCTTCGATGATCAGGCCCATCTGCAGGCCCCAGTCGCCCAGATGAATGTCCGCCAGCACCGTATGTCCGGTGTAGCGGTAAAGGCGCTTTAAGCTCTCACCGATGATGGCGGCGCGCAGGTGTCCCACATGCAGTGGTTTTGCCACGTTCGGTCCGCCGTAATCCAGTACCATGGTCTTGCCGGCGCCGATGGGGTCTACGCCCAGTCGTTCGTCCGCGGCGACCTGCGTCAGATATCCGGAAACGAACTCAGGGGAGAGTGTCAGGTTCAGGAAGCCGGGCTTTACCGCATCCACCTTCGAAAAGGCCGGGCATCCGGCGATCTTTTCCGCCACCTCCTGCGCGATCATAATCGGCGCTTTGTGATAGCGCTTGGCCCCTGCCATCGCGCCGTTGCACTGGTATTCACACAAATCCGGCCGGTTGCTGATCACAGCCTTCGCCAGATCCTCGTCATAACCACAGGCCGCAAACGCGGGCCGCAGTTCGTCTTCTATCATTTGAAGAATTGTTTTCATATGTTTATCCTTTCACACCTTCGGCTTGAAACTTGCACTATTGTAACAAGCGAGGCCAGAAAAATCAAGTGCTTCGTGGCGGTGCAGGCGGCTTGTTTTTCGTCCGAATGCAGTTCTGCTTGAAAAAATAAGAATAGACGTTATAATGGAAAAATATAAAATACGAGAAGACTGGAGAGAGACTGTTTATGGCAGGAGAATATGCAAAAGCAAAAAGAATGGGGGAGCGTGCTTATCGTCGCGCTGTCTTTACCGGGCGTTACCCGTACCTTCCGGCGCTGGAGGCAATCACGGACCAGTCCGGAAGCCGGCCTGAAATTGCCGTGGGAATTCAGGAGCTTCCCCTGAGCATGATCGCGGGCACCCGTACCACCGGAAGGCAGAATGCCTTTGCCTGCAATTTTATGCCGTTGCTGCCGGAAAAATCTGAATTTGCCCTTAAGTGGGAAAAACTGGTGGAGGCTCAGGTGGCTGAAGGCTTCCGCGAGCCCATCAAGGTCTATGAATATATGAAGCAGTTCTACGTGCAGGAGGGCAATAAGCGGGTCTCCGTGGCACGTTACCTGGACATGCCCACCATTGCCGCGGATATTATCCGCATCCTTCCAGAGCGGACCCAGACAAAAGAAAGTCTGGTCTATTATGAGTTCCTGGATTTTTACAAGGTGGCACCGATCTATGAGATCACCTTCTCCGAGCCTGGGTATTATAAAAAGCTGGCAGAAATGATCGGGCGGGATCTCACGGAAACATGGCCGGACACGGTGGTGAAGCATGTGCGATCTGCGTATCGGAACTTTGAAAGATATTATTATTCTCTCCGCGGCGGTGCCCTGAATATTCCGGCGGGAGATGCATTCCTGACATACCTGACAGTATTTCGGCTGGATTGCCTGCTTACAGACGATGGGAAGACCATTAAACGGCGCCTTGGACGCCTGTGGAATGAATTCCTGACGGAGACCAATGATAATATGATCACGCTGGTGGATGAACCGGCGGAAGCGGATAAAAAGGACAGGGAAGGACTTCTGCGGTCACTGAAAAAGGGACCGGCTTATACGGAAGCACACCCCCTGGGCGTGGCCTTTGTGTATGACAAGACCCCGGAAGAATCCCGATGGATCTACAGCCATGATCTGGGCCGGCAGGATCTGGAACAGCGCATGGATGGGCTGGTGCGCACCAAAGCTTATACGGGCTGCGGTACAGAGGAAGCCTTCATGGATGCCGTGGAAGCTGCTGCGGCGGCAGGCGATGAGATGATCGTCACCACCTCCCCGGTGCAGATGGAGATGGCCCTGCGCGCGGCAATCGGTCATCCGGAGATCCGTTTTCTGAATTGCTCCGTGAACCTTTCCAGAAATGCGGTGCGCGCTTTCTACGGGCGTATGTACGAGGCAAAATTCCTGCTGGGGGCGCTGGCTGCCAGCCTGGCGGAAGATCCAGTCATCGGGTATCGGGCAGATTATCCCATCTACGGGAATATTGCCTGCATTAACGCCTTTGCCATCGGTGCGGCGCTGATCAACCCGGACTGCAAGGTCCGCCTGACATGGTCCACGGAGAAGAATACGAACTGGCAGCAGACCATGTGGGAGGAGGGGATCCGCATCATTTCCGGCCCTGACAGCATAAAACCTCAGAACACCTCCCGTGAATACGGGATCTACCGCATCGGTGAGGACGGGAAGGTCACCAACCTGGCCATGCCGGTCGTCAACTGGGGCCTGTATTATGAATTGATCGTCCGGACCGTGCTCAACGGGACCTGGAACGCCCGGGCGATGTCCAAAAAGGATCAGTCGCTGGGTTATTGGTACGGTATGTCCTCCGGTGTGGTGGATGTAGTACTCTCAGAGAAGATTCCATATTCTGCCCGAAAACTGGTCCAGATCCTGAAACAGGCCATGATGGCGGATACACTGAATCCTTTTGAGGGAGAACTTCACAGCCAGGAAGGAATGCTCCAGGGACCGGATGCGCCGCGTCTTTCCTACGAGGAGATCATCCGGATGAACTGGCTGAATGACAATGTGATCGGAGCGCTGCCGGAACTGGACCATCTGTACGAGGAGGCAAAACCTACAGTCATCGCGAGCGGCGTAAAGACAGAGCATGTGACGCCAAAGATCGTGCCGGCAGGCAAGACAGAAGCGGAGGCATAACGAGCGAGGAAAAGGCAATGAAGATTCTGGCCATTTCAGACAGGGAGGAAGGAGCGCTGTGGGATTACTATGACCCGCAGCGGCTTGCGGGCGTAGAACTGATCATATCCTGCGGGGACCTTGACCCGGACTATCTGGAGTTCCTGGTCACCATGCAGTCCTGCCCTCTTCTGTATGTGCGCGGCAATCACGACAGCCGTTACGATACAAAACCTCCGTGCGGCTGTATACCGATCGATGACCGTATCTATGATCATCAGGGTATCCGTATTCTGGGGCTGGGCGGCTGTATGCGCTACCGCCCGCAGGCGTCCGGCATGTATACAGAACGGGAGATGGCGGCCAGGATCCGTCGGATGCAGCCAGTCATCGGGATTTCCGGGGGAATAGATATTCTGGTGACGCACGCGCCGGCAAAGGGCTACGGGGATCAGGGGGATCTGCCCCACCGAGGCTTTTCATGTCTGAACAAGCTGCTGGAAAAGGAGAAACCCACGCTGATGCTGCACGGGCATGTACATCAGGAATACGGCAACTTTGTGCGGGAGCGGAAGCATCCCTGCGGCACCAGGATCATCAATACCTGTGGGTGGACCGTGATCGACTGGGATCAGGAAAGCGCGCCGGCCAGGACGGGATCATTCCTGTTTGATTTTTATCTGAACTGGAAAGAACGGACACAGACGGGCAATGATTATGAGGTCGACAACATACTTTACAGAAGGAACGGAGGAATACTATGAGAAAGAACAGAAATCGGGTGTTGTATCTGGCAGTGATCATGTGTATGCTTCTGCTGTCCTGCCTGTTCCTTCCCGCGGGAAGTGCATATGCCAGGAATTATGCAAAGAAAAAGTATAACAAGAACCGGTGGACGCTGATCAAAAAGGATTTCCTGAAGAAGGATACGGACAGGCTGATCCTGGTAAAATATAAGAAGGGCAGCAAGGCGACGCTGGAAATGTGGAAAAAGGTCTATACCGAAACGGTTCCTGAACCGACGGCTGCGGAACCGGCAGCGTCTGAGAATGCTGTCGCAGAGACGCCGGCTGGGAGCACAGAGGAGACAACTCCTGGAGCTGCGGCGGAGACATCAGACGGAACGACCTCGGAAGCAGAGGTCGTGCGGCAGCCGTCCTGGAAGAAGATTCTCTCCTGCTCGGCGTATGTTGGGCTCAACGGCATCAATAAGGTACGCGAGGGGGATAAGAAGACCCCGGTGGGTGCTTTTCATATCACCATGGCGTTCGGTATAAAAAAATCTCCCGGCACTGCAGGCATTTCCTATACCAGACTGAATAAGTATTACTACTGGTCCGGGGAGCGGGATACCTACAACACCTTTGTGGATGTGCGCGACCTGGGACGCAGCTCTGTAGCCGGCGAGCATCTGATTTCCTACAAGCCGTTCTACAATTATTCACTGGCCATGGATTTTAACAAAAAAGGCGTCTTTAAAAAGGGCTCTGCTATCTTCCTGCACTGCACGAAGCCCGGACGGAAATATACCGCCGGCTGCATTGCTGTAGCCGAAAAGAAGATGAAAAAGATCGTAAAGAACACAACGAAAAAGACGATGATCTTTATCTATCCGAAGTAAAGAGAAGGGATGAAGAAGGGCTATGCCAATTGGAATTATTGTAAATGTACTGTCCGTTTTTATTGGAGGTATTCTGGGGGCAGTCATTGGGAACCGCATGAGTGATGATTTCAAAGAGAATATGAACATGGTCTTCGGCGCCTGTGCCATGGCCATGGGCGTGGCCTCCATTGTGCTGATGGAAAATATGCCGGCGGTCATCCTGGCGCTGATCCTGGGTACCATCATCGGACTTGTGATCCACCTGGGAGAACTGATCAACGAGGGCGGCGCCGCCATGCAGCGGTTCATCAGCCGCTTTGTCCATTCCTCCGGCAGCGGTCTGCCAAAACAGGAATTTGAATCCATGCTGCTGACCATCATTGTCATATTCTGTGCCAGCGGTACGGGTATCTACGGATCCATGGTGTCCGGTATGACCGGAGACCACAGCATCCTGCTGGCTAAATCGATCATGGACCTGTTCACGGCCCTTGTGTTCGGCTGCAGCCTTGGCGCGGTTGTCTCTCTGGTAGCGGTGCCGCAGGGGATCATCTTTATCCTGATGTTTGTGGCAGCGGGCGTCATTTATCCGCTGACCACGCCGGTCATGATCGCGGATTTCAAGGCCTGCGGTGGTATCATCATGCTGGTAACAGGCTTCCGGATGATTAAGGTGAAGGAGTTCCCGGTGGCGGACATGATTCCTGCCATGATCCTTGCCATGCCATTCTCATGGTTGTGGACGTCGTTCATTCTGCCGCTTGTATCCTGACAATTCCGTTATATTTTCAAAAATATCTGAACAGGCAAGAGGTGGTTCTCCGGGAGCGGAGGACAGACCCCTGGTCATTTTTTTTGTTTTGACAGAATTTATTGTTTGATATATACTATTATCTATAGTCGGACTATAAAACACATAATGGTTCGAGGGGGGCAGAACATGTTTGGGAAAAAAATACAGAGGGTGATCTTTGGTGCAGCTTTGCTTTTTGCTGCACTTTGTCTGGCAAAGCCTGCGCTTGCAGCGCCGCCGAAGGGTGCTGTGGAGAAAGACGGGAAGTATTATTTTTACCTGGAAGACGGCACACAGCTGAAAAAGACACAAAAAATCGGGAATTTTACCTATTACATCGATTCCCATGATCATCTGGAAGCATATAAGAAGGGGAAGAAGATGTATTTCCCCAACGGCAAAAAGATGAAAAAAGCGGACCGCGAAGATTACGAGACCTACCAACTGGCGCGCAAATGGGTAAAAAAGATCACGAAAAAGAGTGACTCCAAAAAAGAAAAGCTCTATAAATGCTTCAAGTGGGTACAGAAAAAGCCCTGGGTGATCCGTCATTCCTGGTCCACAGTAGGCGTTAAGAAAAAATGGCAGAGCATGTATGCCAACGATCACTTTAAGGGGGCGTCCAAAGGCGGCGACTGCATCTCGGATGCCTGCGCTCTGGCTTACCTGGCTCGTGCTATCGGCTACAAAAAGGTGTATGTGGCCAGAGAGGCGAAACGCAGTTCGGCCCATGCGTGGACGGAGATCGACGGGAAAATTTACGATGCCATGTTCGCACCTCGTGATTTTGACAAGTATTACGGGACATCGCCGAAGCGTTCAGGGCACCATGCCAAGGACCGCAGCCGCGTCGCGGTGGAATACGAATAAAGCTGGATTTGCAGACCGGAATGGCCGGGCCTGGGATGACTTCCTGGGCCCGGCCGTTTTTCGCTGCTTCCGGGGGTTCAAGAATCCCTGCCCACCCGGGAAACAGGTTGCTTTAGAGTGAAAGCTACTATATAATTGAACATGAAGGAGGACTGAACTATGCAGGAAGAAATCAGATCACTGCCGGAAGAGGTGGTAGAGCGCCTAAAGGCGCGGGGATGGCACATTACCTTTGCGGAATCGTGCACGGGCGGCATGGCCGCAGCAGCACTGGTGGATGTGGCCTCGGCGTCCTCCGTATTCGACGGCTCCTTTGTGACCTATGCCAATGAGGCCAAGGAAGTTCTGCTGGGGGTCAGTCATGAGACCATCGCCGCTCATGGCGTGGTGAGTGAACCGGTAGCGGCACAGATGGCCGCAGGCGCGGCGGCCCGTATGAAGGCAGAGGTGGGCGTGGGCATCACCGGCGTAGCCGGCCCCACCGGCGGCACCCCGCGAAAACCGGTGGGCATGGTGTGCTTCGGCTTTTTCGCGGGCGGAGAGACCCACACCTTTACAAGACAGTTCGGGAACATCGGACGGAATGCCGTGCGACAGGCAAGCGTGGCGTTCGTCTATGAAAAACTGATGGAATATCTGTAACCGGAAGCATATCTTTTTGTACATTACAGGTGAAGGGCCGGAAGAAGGCCCGCAGTCACCGACACAGGAAGGGAGGACTTGTGGTATGAAAAAGATCAGGAAACTTGCGGCGATCCTTACCGTATGTGCCATGCTCCTGATGAGCGCCTGCAGCGCGGGCGGCGTGATGAACAGTGCGTCCCCCAGCGGCAATTCAGGGAGCTATGAACCCGCGCAAGCGGCAGAGGAAGA
Organism: uncultured Lachnospiraceae bacterium; assembly: GCA_946537305.1. Lineage (GTDB taxonomy): Bacteria > Bacillota > Clostridia > Lachnospirales > Lachnospiraceae > UBA3305. The sequence goes on from CAMNFR010000036.1 coordinate 11,077, forward strand.
AGTTTATGATGAAGACGTCTCTTCCACCGGCATGACCTTTGATGAGGCGGCCATGGAGGACGAGGCCAGGGACTGGGACGGCGGCGAGAGTGCGGAAACAGCCCCCGCAGGCGATGTTGTGACCGCAGAGACTGATGCGCAGACCCCGGAGGATGCAGCGGCCAAGCTGGCCAAGAAGATCGTTTATTCCGGCAGTATGACTGTCGAGACGACAGAATATGAGAAGACCATTGCGGAGATCGAGGCTCTTATGCAAAAGTACGGCGCCGTGGTCACCAGCTCCTCCGAGAGCGATGATAACAGCTCCTGGTATATTTCCGACAGCAACCGCCATTCTTCCCGCACCATGAACTGGGAGATCCGCATTCCCTCGAAGAATTTCCAGACATTCTTTGACAGTACCGGGGAGATCACAGGTTCTGTGCGGAGCAAGAACACGAGCTCCAGCGATATGACCAAGCGCTACAATGACACGGCGGTGCAGATCGAATCTCTCACCATTCAGCAGGAGAACCTGATGAAGATGATGGAATCTGCGCAGACCATCGAGGAGATGCTGGCGATCGAGGATCGTCTTTCCGAGGTGCGGTATGAACTGAAGCGGCTGACGAATGCCAACAGTCAGATCGACTATGATGTGCAGTATTCCCAGGTGTCTATCTATGTGAACGAGGTATATGAATATGCAAAGGAGCCGCCGGAGACCTTTACGGAGCGCCTGAAGAGATCTCTGTCCGGGTCCGCGGAGGGTTTTGTGGAATTCCTGCAGGATCTGCTGGTCGCCATCATTTACCTCTTCCCTTATCTGATTGTTTTTGGTATTATACTGTTTATTGTGTTCCGGCTGGCAAAGAAAGCCAGGGCAAAAATGCCGAAGCGTGAAAAAAAGCCCCGCCGGGGAAAGGTGACGCAGCGCCAGGAATACGCGCCGATACCGCCGATGCCGGAGGAGCCCGCGCAGGAAGCGCCCCGTGAGGATGCTGCGCCGACGGGAGAAGAGAAGAAGACAGGAGAGTAAGATAAAATGGAGGAAGCGGAGAAGGAGCAGATGCGGGCGGCAGCGCCGCCCATGTTCAGCAATGCGGATCTCAGGCGGCTGATCGCGCCGCTGGTGGTGGAACAGGGCCTGACCTTTTTGGTGGGCGTGGCGGACAGCATGATGGTCTCCTATGCAGGGGAGGCTGCCATGTCCGGCGTATCGCTGGTAGATATGTACGCCATGCTGATGCAGACGGTGATGGCGGCCATCGGCAGCGGCGGCGCGGTGGTGGTATCTCAGTATATCGGACACGGGGATCAGAAAAAGGCCAATCTGGCGGCCAGCCAGCTGATGATGCTGGCAGGCCTGATTTCCACGGTGCTGATGGTATTTACACTGGCTGGGCACCGGGGCATCCTGCATCTGTTCTACCCCAGGGTAGAGGAGGACGTCATGCAGGCGGCCATGCGGTACCTGTGGATCACCGCTTTCTCCTTCCCGTTCCTGGGAATCTATAATTCCGCTGCGGCACTGTTTCGCTCCATGGGAATGACAAAAAGAACCATGCAGGTGTCCTTGTTGATGAATGTTATCAATATCGTGGGCAATGCGATTGGTATTTTTGTGCTGCATGCGGGGGTGGCCGGTGTGGCGGTACCCACGCTGATTTCCCGTATGGTCGCAGGGATCGTCATGAGCCGCATGGCTTTTTCTGAGAAGAACAAGATCTTTATCAACTGGCGGGAGATTCTGCACTGGAACAGTGAATATGTAAAGCGTGTGCTGCATATCGCCGTGCCCAACGGCATTGAAAACGGACTCTTTTCTCTGGGAAGAATGCTGGTGACCAGCGTGGTCTCTCTGTTCGGGACCTCTCAGATTGCTGCCAGTGCCGCGGCACTTTCCGTGGGAACGATCGCTATTATTGTATGCAGTGCCAATAATTTGGCCATTGTGACGGTGGTCGGCCAGTGTGTTGGCGCAGGTGAGTATGATCAGGCGGCGTATTATATGAAGAAGATCCTGAAGATCTCCTTTGTGGGCGTGCTGATCATGACGGTGGTCATGGAGTTCGCGCTGCCGCTCATTTTGGGGATGTACGACCTGACGCCGGAGGCCTATCACTATGCGACCATCCTGGTCACGATTCATAATGTGGGAGCCTGCTTTATCCATCCTTTCTCCTTTAACATGGCCAACGGCCTGCGTGCGACGGGGGACGCCAGATTCACCATGCTGGTGGGCATGGTCTCTATGATATTTTTCCGCGTGGGGGCCGCGGTGTTTTTCGGCATCCTGCTGAACTTCCAGGTGATGGGCGTGTGGTTTGCCATGCTCTGCGACTGGGCCGCCAGGTCTACGGCGTTCCTGTGGCGCTTCAAGAGCGGAAAATGGAGAGAATACAGGGCGATCTGATCCCGGATTAAGAAAAGTGTCAGGCAGATTAATGTTAGGTTAAGGAAAAACATGTTCGCGGGAAAGAATGGGGTGTTATCCTTGTGCCATCAAAAGAAAAACTTCCGAAGGAGGTAAACGATATGTGGACAAGGAAAGAACTGAAGGAAAAAGGCAAGGCAGCAATGCACCGCAATTATTGGAAGACCGTGCTGGTCAGCGTGATCATGTTGATCCTGCTGGGGGGCTTTGCCGGAGGATCCGGCGCAAGAGCCGGCGCGAATTATCATTCTGATTCGGAGAATGAGATTGAGATTTCCATGGATGCGGCCGATGACATTTCTGAGGAAATGAATGAAGCAAATGCGGATCTGAACGAAGCGCTTCAGGATGCGGGTATATCGGTGAATGCTCCGCTCACAGAGCAGGAACTTCAGAATGTCGGACATACGCTGGATCAGATCTTCGGAGAAGGACGCGCCGTGATTTTTGTGGGGGCCTTTATACTCGGCTTCCTGATCGTAGCGGCTCTGTTCATCGCCATTCAGGCCTTCCTGCTGAACCCGCTGGAGGTCGGAGGACACCGTTTCTTCCTGCGCAACCTGAACCGACCGGCCATGATCCAGGAGCTGATGTTCGGATATGATCATCACTACCTGAACATCGTAAAGACCATTCTGTTAAAGGACATCTACACCATCCTGTGGACATGCCTCTTCATTATCCCCGGCATTGTAAAGGCTTACGAGTATCGCATGATGCCCTACATTCTGGCGGAGCATCCGGAGATGGAAACAAAGGAGGTCTTTGCAAAGAGCCGTGAGATGATGCGCGGACAGAAATGGAAAGCATTCGTGCTGGATCTTTCCTTCCTCGGCTGGGACTTGCTTTCCCTGATCACGGTGGGCCTTGTGGGTGTCTTCTATGTAAACCCGTACCGCAACATGACGAAAGCGGCTCTGTATGAGACCCTGGCGTACGGAAATTCCGGACAGGAGCTGCCGGAACCGGAGGTACTGTAAGAAGACGATACGGATGAAATGCTGACGCGCCGGAAAGGACGTATATCATGGAAAAGATCCTGATTGCTGATGACGAAAAAGAAATCCGCTCTCTGCTTCGGCTGTATCTGGAAAATGCCGGATATGCCGTGGAGGAAGCAGCGGACGGACAGGAAGCGTTAGACCTGCTGGCAGGCGGAGAGTTTTCTCTCTGCCTGCTTGATATTATGATGCCGCAGGTGGACGGTTATCACGTGCTGCGCCGCCTGCGGGAAAAGAGCAGTATACCGGTGATCATTATTTCCGCCAAGGATACGGATCCGGAAAAGATCCTGGGGCTGGATCTTGGCGCGGATGATTATATGGTGAAGCCTTTTAATCCGCTGGAGGCCGTGGCCCGCGTGCGGAGCAACCTGCGCCGGATGCACGAACTGGCAGGCCGCTCCGATGAAAAGAAAGGCCGCGATACCATTTCTCACCGGGATCTCACGCTGGATCTGGATGAGTGCTGTCTTTACCGCGGACAGGAGCGGATCGCCCTGACCTCTGTGGAATTTAAACTGATGACCTTATTTATGGAAAATCCCGGCAAGGTATTTACCAAGCAGCAGATCTTTGAGTGCGGCTGGGGAGAAGAGTACGCGGTGGCGGATAATAATATTATGGTCTGCATCAGCAAGCTGCGCTCTAAGCTTTCGGAAGATCCGGCCGCTTATATCAAGACAATCCGCGGACTAGGCTACCGCCTGGAAAAATAAGGGGGGCTTATGGATCGCTCGATGGAACAGCTGAAAGATTATCTGATTACCCGTCTGATCCTGGTGATGACCTGCGTGCTGGCAGTGGAGGCCTTTGTGCTTCTCCTTGTCCGGGGTATTCTTCTGCCGCTGGCCGCGTATGCTGCCGCCTTTGAGCCGAAGGAAAGAGGACTTCGCCTGACAGACTTGTTCGCGGTGATCCTGTCGCTGATCCGCGGGAACAGCCAGCAGCTTTTCTGGGGGATCGCCGGCAGCTCCGGGGCGCTCCTAGTGCTGCTTCTCACCGCATTTCTGCTGCTGGCACCCATCGCCGTGGGCATCCTGGTCTACGCGCATCTGGTGACGATGCGGGTGGATGAACTGCAGCGCGAGCGGGAGGCGGAGCATGCGGCCTATGACGCGCAGCGGAATCTGATGCTCTCGGATTTCGCGCATGATCTGCGCACGCCTATCATGACCATTTCCGGCTATGCCGGCGCCCTGGCGGACGGCGTGGTGCGGGAAGAGGACATGCGGCAGGAATACTTGGAAGCGATTCGCCGCAAGTCTATCCGCATGGGAGAGCTGATCAATCTGCTGTTCGAATATGTAAAGCTGGGCAGCGTCAGCTTTCATCTGAAAAAGGAACCGTGCGATCTGAATGCCCTTGTGGCAGAGGCGGCAGCCTCTTTATATATGGATCTGGAAGAGGCCGGCATGGAAATGCGCGCGGACATCCCGGAGGAGCCTTTTATGGTGGAGGCGGACCGCGCGCAGGCAGGGCGTGTGCTGAATAATCTCCTGGTGAACGCCATGCGGCACAATCCGGCAGGAACTGTCGTTGCAGTGCAGGTGCAGCGTCTGGCCGGCATGGAAGAGATTGCCATTGCGGACAGCGGCCAGTCCATCACAAAAAGCGCGGAAGAGCTCTTTGAGCCCTTTGCCAAGGGCGATGATTCCCGCGGCGGGGACAAGGGCAGCGGGCTTGGTCTTTCTATCTCCAAAAAAATCGCGGATATGCACGGCTGGGAGCTGACGCTGGTGCAGCCGTACGGAAGCTATACCAAGGCCTTTGTGCTTCGCGTGCCGGAGCGTTAAAAAAAGTGAATCGGAACCCCCTCCCCGGCTTACCGGCCGACAGGTGCTGTGTTATAGTGTAGGTGTTAAAAAACTTACCAGCACTTGACGAGGGGGTGTTTTTATGCATATGGCAGATGCATTGCTGGCACCTGCAGTGGCGGCGACCATGTATGTTGCGTCCGGCACAGCAGCCGGCGTTTCCGTAAAAAAACTGAAACTGGATGATGATACGAAAAAGCTTCCGGTCATGGGCGTCATGGCGGCGCTGGTATTTGCCGGTCAGATGATCAATTATACCATTCCCGGAACGGGGTCCAGCGGTCATCTCTGCGGCGGCATGATGTTGTCTGCCCTTTTGGGGCCGTATGCGGGATTCCTGTCTATGATCGTGGTCCTGGCCATTCAGTGCCTGTTCTTTGCGGACGGCGGTCTGATGGCCCTGGGGGCCAATGTCTGGAACATGGCCTTCTATGGGTGCTTTGTGGGATATTTTCTGATCTACCGCCCGATCATGAAGGCGAAATGGGGCAGCACCCGGACCCGTCTGATCGCAGCGTCTGTTCTGGGATGCGTGCTCACGCTGCAGTTAGGCGCGTTCTCCGTGTGTGTGGAGACCGCTGCCTCCGGGATCACAGAGCTACCTTTCGGTGCTTTCCTGGCGCTGATGCAGCCGATTCATCTGGCGATCGGCCTGGTGGAGGGCCTGATCACTTCTGCAGTTCTTGCGTTCGTGTATGAAAGCCGTCCCGAGCTTCTTCAGGTCGTGGGAGAGGGGGAGACTGCGGCTGGCCGGCTGAGCCGCCGCGGCGTAGTGATCGTACTGGCCTGCGCAGCGCTGCTGGTGGGCGGTTTCCTTTCTCACTTTGCCAGCGGAAATCCGGATGGTCTGGAGTGGGCTCTTTTTGGAAACCAGGAAAGCGGTTATTCGGCCAATATGGGGCTGGACGAAGAGGAATTCGGCGTGGCATCCGCCGTGGCGGATACCGCCGGCTCCGTGCAGGAGAAGACCTCTTTTCTGCCGGATTACGCCTTTGCGTCAGACAGTGAGAACCCGGCCGGGACCACAGTGTCCGGCATTGTGGGTTCGGCGATCGTGGCGTTGGCAGCCATAGGTGTCTGTATGGCCGGCGGCTTTTTCCGGAGAAGACGCGTGCAGACACAGTAACGGACGTCCGTAAAAAATGTCTATGAACAGGAGGTTCCTATGAACCCCATGATGACCGCTATGCGGGAACTTTCGGGAATGGATGATCTGGCAAACATGGATTCCTTCCTTCACCGCAGGCATCCGCTGACCAAGCTTCTTGTTACGCTGGTCTATATTGCTGCTATTATTTCTGTACCGGGGAATCAGCTGAGCGTGCTGATTCCCTTATTGTTCATTCCGGCCATTCTGTATACGATCGCGGGAATTCCCGTAGGCCTTTGCTTTTACCGCCTGCGCTATATTCTGCCGCTCCTGGCCGCTGTGGGGATCTGGAACCCGCTGCTGGACCGGCGGCCTGTATTCGCCTTGGGCGGGGTAGCTGTTACGGCAGGGATGATCTCTTTTGTGACACTGATGCTGAAAGGGATCCTGACGCTGCTGATGTCATTCCTGCTGATGGCAACGACGACCATTGACGCCATCTGTTACGCATTTCGGCTTCTTCATGTGCCGGAAATATTGGTGACACAGTTCATGATCACGTACCGCTATATCGCGCTGATGCTTCGGGAAGCGGGTACGATGACAGATGCCTACCGCCTGCGGGCGCCGGGACAGCGGGGCATACATATTTCGGCCTGGGGGTCATTCCTGGGAAGTCTGCTGCTGCGGAGCATGGACCGGGCGGACGCCTTGTACGGAAGCATGCGTCTGCGCGGATTTACCGGGACCTTTCGCTACGCACGGACGCGAGAAGCAGATCGACAAGATGTGTTCTATGCCGCAGCCGTTATCGCGGCCATCCTGTTTCTTCGTTGCTTCCCACTTTCACAGATGATCGGCCACATCGTGACGGGCAGATAGAGGAGGGCTTATGTCAGATAATTTTGTAATCAAAGCAGAGAAGGTCTCCTTTGCATATGATCAGAACAGCCCGGTACTGAGGGAAATCAGCTTCCATGTCCGTGCTGGCGAGAGCGTGGGCATCATCGGGGCGAACGGTGCCGGAAAGTCCACACTGTTTCAGCTCCTGACCGGTCTGCTTCCCCATCAGGGGGATCTGCAGGTGGCAGGGCTTCCGGTGGAGAAGGCCCATCTGGCTGCGATCCGTGCCAAAGAGGGCTTTGTGTTCCAGGACTCCGAGAACCAGCTGTTCATGCCGACCGTACTGGATGATCTGACTTTCGGACCGCTCAATTACGGAATGTCCCCGGAGGAGGCAGAGGCTGCGGCGGATGAAGCGCTGGAGCGCCTTCAGATCGCTCATCTGAAGCACCGGCAGAACTACCGGCTCTCCGGCGGAGAAAAACGCCTGGTCTGCCTGGCGGCGGTACTGGCCATGAAGCCGGAGATCCTGCTGATGGATGAGCCTTCCATCACGCTGGATCCGGTCCACCGCCGGAACCTGATCGAAATCCTGAACGGAATGGGAGAGACAAAGCTGATCGCCTCCCACGATCTGGATATGATCATGGAGACCTGTGAGCGGGTCATGGTGATTTCGGAAGGAAAAATATGCGCAGACGGTCCTGCCCGGGAAATCCTGCAGGATCAGGCGCTCCTGGCTTCCTGCCACCTGGAGCTGCCCTATTGTCTGCAGCAGCCGCACTGGAAATAGAGAGGGAAAGCCCTCTCTTTTTTTTATTCATCTTTTATTCATTTTCGCAGAGTATAATAAATATCGGGATAATTTTTCTTGTTGTCTCCGGCCAGGAATCACGAGCGATTCTTGAATGGAAAAAGGGGGAATAATGCCATGAGAATTCTGGTGGTGGAAGACGAAAAGGGATTGAATCGTGTTCTGACGAAGCATTTAAAGAATAAAGGCTACAGTGTGGATTCCTGTACAGATGGAATGGAGGCCATAGACTATCTGACGTCGGCACCATATGATGTTGTGATCCTGGATGTGCTCATGCCGAAGATGAACGGCTGGGAGGTCCTGAAATGGATCCGCAGCCGGGGAATGGATACCTCCGTGCTGATGCTGACGGCCCTGGATTCCACGGAGGATAAGGTAAATGGGCTGGATTCCGGCGCGGATGATTATCTGACCAAGCCGTTTGCGCTGGAAGAGCTGCTGGCACGCATCCGGCTTCTCACCAGAAAGAGAAGCGGCCGCCGCACCCTCACCTGGCAGATCGCTGATCTGGTCATGGATTGTGAGAAGCACAGGGTCACCCGCGGCGGGAAGGAGATCGTTTTATCGGCCAAGGAATTTGCCATGCTGGAGTATTTTATGGCCCATCCCAATATTGTGCTCTCCCGGGATACCCTTCTGGAGCATGTGTGGGATTATGATTATGAGGGCGCTTCCAATATGATCGATGTCTATATCCGCCATCTGCGCAAAAAAATTGATGAGGGTTTCGGGCATAAGCTGATCCACACCGTGCGCGGAAGGGGCTATGTGCTGAGGGAGGATTCATGAAACACCTTTCCATAAAGGCCAGGGTAGCGCTCTGGTATGCGTTTTCGCTGCTGGCTATTCTTGTATTGGTGGCTGTCCTGCTGCTGGCCGCCGGAGACCGGCTGATCCTTGACGAGGCGCAGGGCAACCTGACAGCTGTGACGGACCGGTGTGTGGGAGACGTGCTCATCCAGGGCGGAAAGCTTTCGATAGACAATGATATTGTTTATTATAGCGACGGCGCCTATGTGATGATCTACCGGGAGGACCGCACCTTGATCTCCGGTCTGCGGCCGGAGGGCTTTCCGGAGGAGACAGCCTTCGCGGCGGACGAAATACGCCGCGTGAAGGGCGCTGCATCTTCTTTTTATGTTTATGACCGGCTGATCGAGAACCGGAAGGTGGGAAATATCTGGGTGCGCGGCGTCGTCTCCGCCCGGATGCAGGATATGGCGCCGTCCGTCATGAAAATGATCCGCGGCTTCCTGATTGTTCTTCCGGTTCTGTTTTTGATCGCGCTGGCCGGCGGATGGCTGCTGACAAGACAGGCGTTCCTTCCGCTGCAGAAGATCGTGCGGGCGGCAGATCATATCCGGACCAGCGGGGAACTGGATATGCGCATCGGTCTGGGAAGCCGCGAGGATGCAGATGAGATCCGTCAGACAGCGGCGGTCTTCGACGCCATGCTGGATCAGATCCAGGATGATTTTGAAATGGAAAAGCGATTTACCAATGACGCAAGCCATGAATTGCGTACCCCCATTGCCGTGATCCTGGCCCAGAGCGAATTCGCGCTTGAGAACCTGGAGGAAAAGGCGGAAGTGGAGGAGTCCCTGCAGGAAATCCGAAGACAGGCGCAGGGAATGTCTGAACTGGTCTCACAGCTGCTCGTGATGGCACGGGCGGAACGCGGCATTGAACAGATGAAAAAACAGCCGACAGATCTGGCTGTCCTGGCAGAAGAATCCGCAGGCCGTTTTTCCCGTATGGCAAAGGAGCACGGAATTCGCGTGCAGGTATCAATGGCGGAGGACTGCTATGTCAACGGGGATGAGGTGTTCCTGGGCAGAATGTTTGACAACCTGCTCGACAACGCGATCAAATACGGTCGCCCGGGCGGCTTTGTGGAAATCACCTCGTCCCGGGAGAAGGATCAGATACGAGTCTGCGTGAGGGACGACGGAATAGGGATCGATCCGCAGGATCTGCCGCATATTTGGGAACGTTTTTACCGCGCAGACCACAGCGGGAAGACGATGCATAAGGACGGTATTGGTACCGCGGACGAGGAGCGCAGCATGGGAATCGGTCTGGCGCTGGTCCGCTGGATCGTGGAAGAACATGGCGGCAAAATCTATGCGAAGAGCACGCCCGGTGAGGGCACGGCCTTTGAATTATTACTGCCGGAGTATCAGCGGAAGATGGACTGAGAAACAGCAGAAAAAATATTGATCCCATTCATCTTACTTTCATTTTGATGAGATATGATAGTGTCAGATCACAGAGAGAATGTGAGAAATAAATGGAAGGGAGGGCGGATGCCTATGAATCAGGGAAAGCATTTTTACATTATAGCCGGTGCCGGAATGATGTTGATTCTTGTTCTTACGGTGGCAGCTTTTAGCGGACGTATCTGGGCGGGCAAAGAGGAGCCAAAGCTTTCCGCAGAGCAGGCGAAACAGATCGCACTGGAGGACGCAGGCGAAGTGGCGGAGGACGTTACCATCACCAAAGCCAGTCTGGATCGGGAATCCGGGATTTTGGTATATGAAGTGGATTTTTATACCGATGAAAAATCCTACGAATATGAAATCAATGCCCAGACCGGAATAGTCCGGCAGCGGGAAGCAAAGGTGCAGCAGCGCAATGTGGTCGTCGTCCGGGAAGTAAGAGAAAATGAAGAAGATGTCAAGGTGAAGATAGAACCGGAGACACAGAACGTTCAGGCCTGGATCGGTGTGGAAGCCGCACAGGCGGCAGCTCTGCAGGCGGCAGGTCTGACCAGAGAACAAGTCTCCTTCCTGAAGAGCAGTCTCGACACCGATGACGGCCGGACGGTCTATGAAGTAGAATTTACGGTAGACGGCCGAAAATATGAATTTCAGATCGATGCCTATCAGGGCACGGTAGTAGAGTCGGAAATAGAGCTTCTGGAGGAAGAAACAGAAACATCTGCGCAGAAAGCAGCAGGAACACCTGCCGGAAATACTGCCGGATCCAGCAGTGAGAAGCAATCCTCCACCGGAACAAACTATGACGACGATGACGATCGTTATGATGACGATGACGATGATCGTTATGACAATGATGACGACCGTGACGATGACGATGACGACGATCGTTACGACGATGATGATGACGACCGTGACGACGATGATGACGACAATGATGACGACGACGATGATCGTGATGATGACGATGATGAGGATGACGACTGATAACGACAATTGATAATGAAGAAGTACAGTCATTCACCGGAAGCAGGGGGGCTCTCAGGGAATAAATGAAGGAGGAAAAATACATGAAGAAAATCGGCAGGTACTTATGGATCATGGCAGCGGGCCTGGTGCTTGGAATCACACTGTTTCTGGGGGCATCCCCGGTCAGCGCGGCATCTAAGAAACCGAAGATCAAATCCGTAGATTATGAAGGAAACGGAAGGGTCGAGGTCGAATTTAAGCGGGATGTGGAATACGGGAAGACCAAGGTGACGGTAAAGGACACTTCCGGAAAGAAGTATAAGGTCTCCATCATAGAAAAGGATGATGATGATATAATCTTTGTGGTGAAGAAAGCCAAAGCCGGCAAGACCTACAACTTTACGATTACCAAGGTCCGCCGTGAATACACCAGCAAATACTACAAGGTAAAAGGGAAATTCAAGATTCCCAAAAACAGCAAGGTAACGGTGAAGGAAGTTGATTACGATGCGGAAGACCAGGATGTAGAGTTTGAGTTCAAGAAGGATGTAAAATGGAAAAATCCGAAGGTCACGATCACCGAAGAAGGCGGAACAGCGGACTGCGTCACATCCATTAAGGAGCATGACGAGGATGGCATCGAAGTAAATGTCAAAGGGATGACCAGGGGGAAGACGTATAAGTATAAGATCACCGGCGTAGCCCCCGCAGGAACGAAGAAATGGAAGACGGTGGAAGGCACATTTGTAGCATAATGAGAGCACCTGTACGCGGGCCGGGAAAACCGGCCCGCGTTTTGTTTTAGAGATATATGTTTGTAGGAATCCTTTATAACTACGGAGAGCCGTGGTCATATCTCGCCGGGACAGTTCCGGAGACCACATTTTCCGCGCTGCGTCCATAAAACCAGCGCTCATCTTCGATTCGCTGGGTTTTATTGGATAACCGTCCGGTCACTCGCCACTCAGGCACTCGCGGGGTTCGAGGAGAACGCCTGATGCGTTCTCCTCTCAGTTCGCGACTCGCTTTGGGCCTTGAAGGCCCACGCTCGACCTTCGTTCTG
>CAMNFR010000037.1 GCA_946537305.1 uncultured Lachnospiraceae bacterium
AGGTGGCGGACAACATGAAGAAGCAGGGCGGCTTTATCCCCGGCATCCGTCCGGGCCGTCCGACCTCTGAGTACCTGGAGAATATCCTGAATTACCTGATCTTCATCGGGGCCACCGGGCTGGCGGTCGTTGCGGTCGTGCCCATCATTATGTTCGGCCTCTTCGGCGTGGGATCCTCTCTTGCCTTCTTCGGCAACTCCCTGATCATCATTGTCGGTGTTATCATGGAGACCCTGAAGCAGATCGAGTCCATGATGTTGGTCAGGTACTATAAGGGCTTCCTGAGCGACTGATAAGTAATGCGCCGCACCGGCGGGCTGCCGCCGGCGGGGCGCCCTTTCCATGGAGAAGCAGGATATGAAGATTATTATGTTGGGAGCGCCGGGTGCCGGTAAGGGCACACAGGCCAAGATGCTGGCTGACAGATTTGGGATCCCTCATGTTTCCACGGGAGATATCTTCCGCGCGAACATCAAAGAGGGCACAGAGCTCGGCAAAAAGGCCAAGGCGTACATGGATGCCGGAGAACTGGTTCCGGATGAGCTGACAGTAGACCTGCTGATCGATCGCATCGGCAAAGAGGACTGCGCGAACGGTTATATTCTGGATGGTTTTCCCCGCACACTGAATCAGGCGGAAAAGCTGACCGAGGCGCTGGCAGAGAGCGGCAACATCGATTTTGCCGTAAATGTGGATGTACCGGATGAAGCCATTGTGGTGCGTATGTCCGGACGCCGCGTGTGTCCTGCCTGCGGAGCCAGCTATCACATTGTCAATATCCCTACGAAGGTTCCGGGAATCTGCGATCGCTGCGGCGCCGAGGTGGTGCAGCGCAAGGATGACAATCCCGAGACCGTGCAGAACCGCCTGGATGTTTATCATGAGCAGACACAGCCGCTGATCGATTACTACAAGGCGCTGGGCTGTGAAGTGGATGTAGATGGAACACAGTCCATGCAGGATGTGTTCGAAGCCATCGTCGCAAGGCTGGAAGCGTAAAGCCTTCCCATTGACAAAGGAGAACCGTATGTCGAAAGCCGACGTGATTGAAATTGAAGGCACGGTAGTGGAAAAGCTGCCGAACGCCATGTTCCAGGTGGAACTGGAGAACGGTCATCAGGTGCTGGCCCATATCAGCGGCAAGCTTCGCATGAACTATATCCGGATCCTCCCGGGAGACAAAGTGACCCTGGAATTATCCCCGTATGACCTGAGCAAAGGCCGGATCATCTGGCGGGATAAGTAAAAAAGACCTTGCTTAAAAGATTCGAGTATGGTATAATGTTTTGGCTTTTTCGAGCAGACATTTCCATTTCATCTTTTTGAAAGGAGAGCATACAATGAAGGTAAGATCTTCGGTGAAACCGATTTGCGAAAAATGCAAAGTCATTAAGCGCAAAGGGAGTATTCGTATCATCTGCGAGAACCCCAAGCATAAACAGAGACAGGGGTAATTTCTCGGATGAAGAAATTTTAATGGAGGTAATACACAATGGCTCGTATTTCTGGTGTTGATTTACCGAGGGATAAGCGTGTCGAGATCGGCCTGACCTATATCTATGGTATCGGCAGAACCAGTTCCAACCGTATCCTGGCAGAAGCTCAGGTAGATCCGAATACCCGTGTCAAGGATCTGACGGACGATGAAGTGAAGCGTATTCAGGAAGTCGTCAACGAGACCCAGACGGTGGAAGGTGATCTGAGAAGAGAAGTGGCGCTGAACATCAAGCGTCTCCAGGAGATCGGCTGCTACCGTGGGATCCGTCATAGAAGAGGCCTGCCGGTTCGCGGTCAGAAGACCAAGACCAATGCACGTACACGCAAAGGCCCCAAGAAGACGGTCGCAAACAAGAAGAAATAATCGTAAAAATAGAAAGCTGCGCTGCATAGAATTGTCAGCAGCGTAGGATTTACGGTGAAATCATTTCAGAAAGGAAAACCCATAAGGGAAAGGTTAGTTTTAACATGGCTAAAAAAGTGTCAACTAAAAAAGTGACCAAAAAACGTGTCAAGAAAAACGTTGAACGCGGACAGGCCCACATCCAGTCTTCCTTTAATAACACAATCGTTACCCTGACTGATACGCAGGGGAACGCTCTGTCCTGGGCAAGTGCTGGCGGACTTGGCTTCAGAGGTTCAAGGAAATCTACTCCTTATGCAGCTCAGATGGCAGCTGAAACTGCTACCAAGGCAGCTCTGATTCACGGCTTGAAAACCGTTGACGTTTTTGTGAAAGGTCCTGGTTCCGGACGCGAGGCCGCCATTCGTGCGCTGTCTGCCTGCGGTCTGGAGGTTACTAGCATCAAGGACGTAACACCCGTTCCTCATAACGGATGCCGCCCGCCGAAGCGTAGAAGAGTTTAATTGGGAGGTAGAAAGCAGTGGCAGTAGATAGAGTTCCTGTTCTGAAACGATGCAGATCGTTGGACCTTGATCCCATTTATCTGGGAATCGATAAAAAATCAAACCGGAAACCGCAGAGAGCGAACCGCAAGATGAGCGAGTATGCCCTTCAGCTGCGTGAGAAGCAGAAGGCTAAGTTCATCTACGGCGTTCTGGAGAAGCCGTTCCGTAATTATTTTGCCAAGGCGGAAAGAATGAAAGGCACCACCGGTGAGAACCTGATGCGCCTTCTGGAGATGCGTCTCGATAACGTTCTGTTCCGCGCCGGTCTGGGCCGCACCCGCAGAGAGTGCCGCCAGATCGTAGATCACAAGCATGTACTGGTCAATGGCAAGTGTGTCAATATCCCTTCCTACCAGGTGAAAGTCGGCGATGTGATTGAGATCAAAGAGAAGCACAAAGGCTCTGAGAGATATAAAGAAGTCGTGGAGATGACCGCAGGCCGTCTTACCCCGGCATGGCTGGAGAGCGATCTGGAGAACCTGAAGGTTACCGTTAAGGAAGCTCCCACAAGAGAAGCCATCGATGTTCCGGTGGATGAGATGCTGATCGTTGAGTTGTACTCCAAGTAAGCTGCATAGCATCAGGAACGCCCGGAAGGAGAGAAATTCATGCTTGAATTTGAGAAACCCAAGATCGAGGTAGCCGAGATCTCCGATGATAAGAGATATGGTAGATTCGTGGTAGAACCTCTGGAGCGTGGCTATGGCACTACTCTCGGAAACTCTCTGAGAAGAATTATGCTGTCTTCTCTGCCTGGCGTGGCAATCAGCCAGGTCAAGTTTGATGGTGTCCTTCACGAGTTCAGCTCGATTCCCGGCGTGAAAGAAGACGTCACGGAAATCATTCTGAACCTGAAGGCGTTGTCCATCAAAAGCAACAGTGAGTTCACGGATCCCAAATCAGCGTATATTGATTTCGAGGGAGAGGGCGTCGTGACAGCTCGCGATATCCGCTTCTCGGACAATGATCTGGAGATCGTGAACAAGGATCTGGTCATCGCTACCTGCAGCGGCGGGCGCGATACCAAATTTGTCGCAGAACTCACCATTACACGCGGCAGAGGTTATGTGAGTTCCGAACGGAATAAAACAGAGGATATGCCCATCGGCGTGATCGCTATCGATTCCATTTATACGCCGGTGGAGCGTGTGAATCTGACTGTGGAGGATGCCCGGAGAGGCGCCGATCTGGATTATGATCGCCTGATCCTGGAGATCCATACCAATGGGACCATGGGACCGGATGAGGTCCTGAGCCTGGCTTCCAGGGTGCTCTACGATCACCTGAGCCTTTTCGTGAATCTGTCTGAGACCGAGCAGGTCGTTATCGACCGCGGGGACAAGACAGAGGACGACGAGAAGGAAAAGGTCCTCGAGATGAACATCGATGAGCTGGAGCTGTCCGTTCGTTCTTACAACTGCCTGAAGAGAGCCGGTATCAATACAGTAGAAGAACTGATCAACCGTACTCCGGAGGATATGATGAAGGTCCGCAATCTGGGCCGGAAGTCCCTGGAGGAGGTACTGGCGAAGTTAAAGGAACTGGGATTGGAACTCAATCCCAGCGATGAGTAAACATCGGAGGTTTAAAATGGCTAAGTATAGAAAGCTTGGAAGAACGGCAAGCCAGAGAAAAGCCCTTCTTCGCAGCCAGGTGACCGCCCTGCTGTATCATGGCAAGATCGTCACCACCGAGGCACGTGCGAAGGAAGTCCGTAAGATCGCGGAAGGGCTGATCGCGCTGGCCGTGAAAGAGAAAGATAATTTCGATACCGTTACCGTTTCCGCCAAGGTTCCGGTAAAGGATAAGGACGGCAAGAGAGTCAAGACCGTTGTCGATGGCAAGAAAGTGACCAGCTACGAAACCATCGATAAGACCATTAAAAAGGATCAGCCCAGCAGACTGCACGCAAGACGTCAGATGCTGAAGGTGCTGTACCCCGTTACCGAAGTGCCGAAGGAAGCAGCAGGCCGCAAGAAGAACACCAAAGAGGTGGATATGCCGGCCAAGCTGTTCGAGGAGCTTGCTCCCAAGTATGCGAACCGCCAGGGCGGCTACACCCGCATCGTAAAGATCGGCCCCCGTCACGGTGATGCCGCGATGGAAGTCATTCTGGAACTGGTATAATTAAACAGTAAGTCACTAAGAACAGCCCGTCATGTCTGCATGACGGGCTGTTTTATCTTGACAAAATAATTCTGTCCGCATAACAAAAAACTGCATGTCTGTATATGGTGTTTATATTTAATTTGTGGTAAGATATAATATATTTTGGAGTTGCACAAACGATTACTTGCTGGAGGAGTACTTGTCATGGCAGAACAGCAGGCACCTACATTGTTTAGAAAAAAAGCGATGGAGAATATCTCTTCACCGGAGGATCTGACCAGTTATCTCCGCGTGACAAGTCCTGGCATGTGGATCATTCTTGCAGCAGTCATTGTCTTGCTCATGGGAATCCTGGCATGGTCCGCCGTGGGGACACTGGAAACGACCGTGGACGCGACCGCTGTTGTACACGACCATTCAGCACAGATCGTAGCGACAGGGCAGGGCGCGGAAACACTGGAAGCCGGTATGCCGCTGCGGATCGCCTCGCAGGAATATATTATTGCAGCCGTTGATTTTGATGAATATGGCAGGGTGACCGCCAACACAGAAGTGCCCCTGCCGGACGGAACATATGAAGCTAAGATCGTGATCGAGCAGATACAGCCGATCAAGTTTCTGCTGGAAAGCAGGTGAGGACCATGGCGGATAAGAAAAAGATTCCGCACACGCTGACAAAGGGCGTGGCGAAGGTCCCCGTCGTTATGCAGCTGGAGGCGCTGGAATGCGGCGCAGCTTCCCTGGCGATGATCATGGCCTATTATGGGAAGTGGGTGCCTCTGGAGGAGGTGCGCCTGACCTGCGGCGTTTCCCGGGATGGCTCAAATGCGAAGAACATCTATCTGGCGGCGCAGCATTACGGCTTTCAGGTCAAGGCCATGCGCATGTCGCCGGAATCGCTCCGGGAAAAAGGCAGTTTCCCCTGTATCCTTCACTGGAACATGAACCACTTTGTGGTGCTGGACGGTTTCCGGGGCAAATATGCACACCTGAACGATCCGGCGCGCGGCAACGTGAAGGTCAGTATGGAGGAATTTGACCGTTCTTTTACGGGTATTGTACTGATTCCCATACCTACCGAGAACTTTGTGCCGGACGGAAAGCGGCGGAGCACCATCAGCTTTGCGCGCAAGCGGCTGACCGGGGCGGGGGCTGCGGTGCTCTTTGTTATGCTGGCGACCGTGATTTCCTATCTCTTTGGTATCGCCAATTCCGTGACATCAAGGATTTTCCTGGACCGTCTTCTGACCGGAAAGAACCCGGAGTGGCTGCATCCGTTCCTTAGCGTGCTGATCGTGCTGGCTGTGATGCAGATCACCGTCAGCTGGGTACAGGCAGTATATTCATTAAAGATCAACGGGAAAATGGCTGTGATCGGCAGCACAAGCTATATGTGGAAGGTGCTGCATCTCCCCATGGAGTTCTTTTCCCAGCGGCTGGCGGGCGATATTCAGTCCCGTCTGTCTCTGAACAGTTCTATCGCGGGGACGTTGGTGAATACCTTCGCACCGCTGATGCTCAACTCCATTATGATGGTGTTCTATCTGGTCCTGATGCTGCGGCAGAGCCCGCTCCTGACACTGATCGGTATTTCCACGCTGATCCTGAATGCGGTCTTGTCCAAGTTTATCTCCGACAAGCGTATGAACGTGGCGCGCGTACAGATGCGTGACGCCGGAATGTTGGAGGCGGCTACCGTTTCGGGAATCGAAATGATCGAGACCATCAAGGCCAGCGGCGCGGAAAACGGATTCTTCCAGAAGTGGGCCGGTCATCAGGCCGCTGTGAACGCACAGGATGTTGAAGCGGCGAAAACGCAGCAGACCATTGGTATTCTTCCTGTGTTCCTGGGATCCCTGGCCAACTACGCCGTGCTGATCCTGGGCGTGTGGCTGGTCATGCAGGGCCGTTTCAGTCTCGGCGCCGTCATGATGTTCCAGGGCTTCCTGAGCTCCTTTATGTCACCGGCTATGACGCTGGTGAATGCCGGGCAGACCATCCAGGAGATGCGGACCCAGATGGAACGCGTGGAAGATGTCATGGAATACCCGGAGGATGCAAACGCTTCGGAGAGGCCCCGGGAGGGAGAGAAGCTGGAAAAGCTCAGCGGATGCGTGGAACTGAAGAACGTTACCTTTGGCTATTCACGGCTGGCGGAGCCCCTGATCAAGGATTTCTCGCTGTCCATGAAGACCGGAGAGCGCATCGCGCTTGTCGGCGCGTCCGGCTGCGGAAAATCTACCATTTCCAAGCTGATTTCCGGCATGTATGAGCCCTGGAGCGGGGAAATCCTGTTCGATGGAAAGCCGCGCAGTGCCTATCCGCGGGATGTCATGGCCGGTTCGGTGGCCGTGGTAGATCAGGATATTATTCTCTTCGAGGATAGTATTGAAAATAATATAAAAATGTGGGATGATACGATCATGGATTTCGAGGTGATCCTGGCGGCCAGAGACGCACAGATCCATGATGATATCGTGCAGATGCCGGGCGGCTACCGCCATAAGCTGACGTCCGGCGGCCGGAATCTGTCCGGCGGGCAGCGGCAGCGGTTGGAAATTGCCCGCGTGCTGGCGCAGGATCCCACGATCATTATTCTGGATGAAGCGACCAGTGCCCTGGACGCCAAGACGGAATACGAGGCCGTCAACGCCATTAAGGACCGCGGAATCACCTGTATTGTAATCGCCCACCGTCTCTCTACTGTACGCGACTGTGACGAGATCATTGTCCTCGACCACGGCAAAGTAGTAGAGCGCGGAAAACACGAAGATCTGATCCGCGCGGGCGGCGCCTATGCGGAACTGATCGCGAGTGAATAAGGGGGGAGCAGCATATGGGTTGGTTTGAAAATCAAATCCAGGACCGGCGGGATGCCGATCAGCAGCTCCTGGAGGATTCCTTTATTCGCATAGCCGGCGTGGTGATGGGTGAACAGAGCGCTCATCGCATCGGTGATGGGCGGTTCATCACTAAGAACGCCATAGATGAGATTCTGAAGTATTATCATTACAAACCGTCGGAGCTGCCGGAGGGTATCCAAGATCCGGACGAGCAGCTGGATTACTGCCTGCGGCCCCACGGCGTGATGCGTAGGAGCGTGGAACTGAAACCGGGCTGGTATAAGGACGCCTATGGGCCGATGCTGGCCTTCTTGAAGGAGGGCGGCACGCCGGTGGCCCTGCTGCCGGGGACGATCCGGGGATATTCCTTCAGAGATGCCGCTACCGGAAAGATCATTCACCTGAACGCGGAGACCGAGAAGCTTCTCGATGCGGACGCATTCTGTTTCTATCGTCCGCTGCCGCTTCGGAAGATCGGCATCCCTGATCTTCTGCTGTACATGAAGCGCTGTATTTCCTCCAGTGATATTTTGATGATCGCATTTGCTGCGTTCTCGGTATCGGGGGTGGGACTGCTGACGCCCCGCCTGACCAAGGCCCTGACCGGGCCGGTCCTGGCCAGCGGGCGGGAGGGCGCCCTGATTGGCGTCGCCATCTGTCTGGTGTGCGTGGCTCTCTCCATGCAGCTGTTCTCTTCGGTCAGCGCCATGGTGACCAGCCGTCTGGAAGCCAAGACATCCCTGGGCGTACAGGCATCCATGATGATGCGCATCATGTCTCTGCCGGCAAGCTTTTTCCGGCAGTACAGCCCCGGTGAGCTGAAAAGCCGCTCTATGTCGGTCAATGCACTTTGCTCCATGCTCCTGGGGATGGTGATGACGGCGGGCCTGACAAGCCTGACCTCGCTGCTGTATGTCACGCAGATCTTCCGCTTTGCGCCGATGCTGGTCGTTCCCTCTCTGCTGATCGTTTTGGTGACCGTAGGCTTTTCCGTGGTCACAACGTTCGCGCAGATCGGTATTAACCGGCAGAAAATGGAGCGTGCCGCCAAGGAATCCGGCATGAGCTATTCCATGATTTCCGGTGTGCAGAAGATCAAGCTGGCCGGCGCGGAAAAACGTATTTTTGCCAGATGGCTGAATCTCTACGCGGAGGAGGCAGAGCTGACCTACAACACCCCGATGTTCATCCGGGCCAACGGGGCTATCAGCACCGGCATCTCGCTGTTCTCCACGATCATCCTGTACTATCTGGCAGTGAGAAGCGGGCTGGATCCGTCTTCGTATTTTGCGTTTACGGCGGCCTACGGATCTCTGATGGGCGCGTTCACTACACTGAGCGGGACCGCAATGACCGCGGCGCAGATCAGGCCGATCCTGGAAATGGCGGAGCCTTTTCTGAATACAGAGCCGGAGATGCAGGAAAAACGGGAGATGATCACCAGCCTGAAGGGCGGCATAGAGATGAGCCATATCAGCTTCCGGTATGACAAGGATTCGACGTACATCTTAAACGATCTTTCACTGAAGATCCGCCCCGGCGAATATGTTGCCATTGTTGGCCGGACAGGCTGCGGCAAGTCCACGCTCATGCGTCTGCTGCTGGGCTTTGAAAAGCCGGAAAAGGGAGCGATCTACTACGACGGCAAGGACATCGAGAGCCTGGATCTGAGATCTCTGCGCCGGAAGATCGGCACGGTCATGCAGCAGAGCGGTCTGTTCCAGGGCGATATCTATTCTAATATAACGCTTACCGCACCGGGCCTGTCCATGGATGAAGCCTGGGAAGCGGCGGAAAAGGCCGGCATTGCAGATGATATCCACGCCATGCCCATGGGTATGTATACCATGGTATCTGAAGGCGGCGGAGGGATTTCCGGCGGGCAGAAGCAGCGGCTGATGATTGCCCGTGCCATCGCGCCTAAACCGAAGCTGCTGCTCTTTGATGAAGCGACCAGTGCGCTGGATAACAAGACGCAAAGACAGGTCTCTGAAGCACTGGACGCCATGGGCTGCACCCGTGTGGTGATCGCCCACAGACTTTCCACCATCCGTCACTGCGACCGCATCCTGGTGCTGGACGGCGGACAGATCGCGGAGGATGGCACCTACGAAGAATTGATTGAAAAGGGCGGCCTTTTTGCCGGCCTTGTCGCGCGGCAGCGCGTAGATACTGACAGTTAAAGTATTCAACCATATACAGCAAAGGAGATAAGAAAATGCTGAACATCAACAAGAAAGTAAACGCTTCTGAACTGACCGTAGCCCTTACCGGACGCCTGGATACCACCACGGCACCGGATCTGGAAAAGGAACTGAAATCCTCTCTGGATGGCATCAAAGCCCTGATCATCAACATGGAAGGTCTGGAATATATTTCTTCCGCCGGACTGCGTGTGCTGCTCTCTGCACAGAAGATCATGAACCGTCAGGGCGAAATGAAGGTCGTCTGCGTAAATGACACGATCATGGAAATCTTCGAAGTCA
Source organism: uncultured Lachnospiraceae bacterium (assembly GCA_946537305.1). Classification (GTDB taxonomy): domain Bacteria; phylum Bacillota; class Clostridia; order Lachnospirales; family Lachnospiraceae; genus UBA3305. Next base: position 9,845 of record CAMNFR010000037.1, read on the forward strand.
CCGGCTTCTCCGATATCCTGACAATTGAGTAGAAAGAAAAAGAGAAATCGGGGCCACCTGGCCCCGATTTCTCTTTTTTATAAGCTTATCGTTTTGCACACGTAATTGCCAGTGCGCCGGGGCCGATGTGGCAGGCCACGGACAGGGAGAGGGGATCTGCATGGAAATCCAGAATACTGTGCCCCCCGATTTCCTTGAGGGCTTCTTGCTGGAATTTTTCAAATTCCTTCAGGTTATGCGTATAAGACATGTGGAAGATGCAGTTGTCGGTGCCGCCGAAGCGATGGACGGCGTCGGCCTTGACAGCTTCAATCATGATTTTCTTAGCCACTTTCACAGAACGAGCGTTGTGGAAGGCGTCCAGCTTCTGTCCCTGGATCTGGAGCACGGGCTTCAGGCGCAGCAGTGTGCCCACCGCAGCGGCGGCAGGGGTCAGGCGTCCGCCCTTCTTCAGGTATTCCAGGGTATCGACCATAATGTAGATGCTGGAGTCCGCCTTGGTGGCCTCCAGGAATTCTTTGATCTCATGTGCCTCGGCGCCGTCCGCGGCCATCTTCATGGCCTGCAGCACGGAATACCGCTGGGTGACGGAGATGCGCTGGTTATCCACCACGGCGACCTTGCCGTCGAAATCCTCCGCCAGCACCCGCGCGGTGTTGCAGGAGCTGGACAGCCCGCTGGACATGGGAATGTAGACCACCTGATCGTATTCCCGCAGCGCGCGGTCCCAGGCGTCCATTACGTCGGCCGGGGAAGGGCAGGAGGTGGAGATCGAGGCGCCGGAGGAGAGTTTTGTGTAAAACTCGTCCTGCGTCAGGCTGATATCTTCGTAGTACAGTTTATCATTGATATAAAAGGGCATGGGGATCACGGTGATGCCAAGCTCACGGCCTTCGGCCTGTGTGATCCCGCTGTTGCTGTCTGTCATAATGGTGACTTTTTTCATGGAAGGAATCTCCTTTAAATAGTTAGCGAACTCTAGCTATTATACTTGGGAGCGTCTGTTTTTGCAATAGACAATCTTTGCCCTGACGTCAAAAAAACCGGCCACTGCAGGTGACCGGTCTTTTTATAGGTGGTGCGTTGTGTGAATGCACAATTCTTTGTTACAAGACGACGGCTCCTTACTCCTTGAACAAGGCGGTGGAGTAGTAGCGGTCGCCGCTGTCGGGCAGCAGAGCGACGATCACCTTTCCCTTGTTTTCCGGACGTTTTGCCAGGGTGATGGCTCCGAAGAGCGCGGCACCGGAGGAGATGCCTACGGAGATGCCCTCCTTCTTGGCGAGCAGCTTGGCGGTCGCGACAGCGTCCTTTCCGCTCGCTTTGAAAACCTCGTCGTAGATCTTTGTATTCAACACCTCCGGAACAAAGCCGGCGCCGATGCCCTGGATCGTATGTGCGCCTGCACGCCCCTCGGAGAGCACCGGAGAATCCTCCGGCTCCAGCGCCACTACCTTAATAGCCGGATTCTGCTCCTTCAGATATTCGCCTGTGCCGGTGACCGTGCCGCCGGTGCCGACGCCTGCAATAAAGATATCTACCTTGCCGTCCGTGTCCTTCCAGATTTCCGGACCGGTGGTCTCCCGGTGGATCTTCGGGTTCGCCGGATTCACGAACTGACCCGGAATAAATCCGCCGGGGATTTCCGCGGCAAGCTCCTCGGCTTTGGCAATGGCACCCTTCATGCCCTTGGAGCCCTCTGTCAGCACCAGCTCCGCCCCGTAGGCCTTCAGGATATTGCGCCGCTCGACGCTCATGGTCTCGGGCATGGTCAGAATAAGGCGATAACCCTTTACGGCGGCAACAACGGCCAGACCGATACCGGTATTGCCGGAGGTCGGCTCGATGATCACAGAGCCCTCCTTCAGCAGGCCTTTATCTTCTGCGTCCTCGATCATTGCCTTGGCGATGCGGTCCTTCACGCTTCCGGCCGGATTAAAGTATTCCAGCTTTACAAGTACGGTCGCTTCCAGTCCCAGTTCCTTTTCAATATTTGTAATCTCGACCAGCGGCGTATTGCCGATCAGGTCCAGCGAGCCTTTATAGATATTTGCCATGATATTTTTCTCCTTTTCGCTGTGATTTGCGGTCATTTTGACCTTTACATCATATTATAACATGCCCGGCTGAAAATGCTACTGCCGGAGCGCAGAAAAACCATTCTCCAGATCCGCGATGATATCATCGATATGCTCGGTACCGATGGAAAGGCGGATGGTATTCGGCTTGATGCCCTGGTCCAGCAGTTCATCCTCGGAAAGCTGGGAGTGCGTAGTGGAAGCCGGGTGGATCACCAGGCTCTTTACATCCGCCACATTGGCCAGCAGGGAGAAGATCTTCAGGTTATCAATAAACTTCCATGCTTCTTCCTGGCCGCCCTTGATCTCGAAAGTGAAGATAGAGGCTCCGCCGTTCGGGAAATATTTCTTATACAGGGCATGGTCCGGATGATCCGGCAGTGCGGGGTGATTGATGTGCTCCACCAACGGGTGGCCCTGCAGATACTCCACCACTTTTTTGGTGTTTTCCGCATGGCGTTCCAGTCGGAGGGAGAGCGTTTCCACGCCCTGCAGCAGCAGGAAAGCGTTAAAAGGTGAAATGGCAGCGCCGGTATCGCGCAGCAGGATCGCCCGGATATAGGTCACAAAGGCAGCAGGCCCGACGGCGTCATAGAAGGAGATGCCGTGGTAGCTGGGATTGGGCTCTGCAATATTCGGATATTTTCCGCTGGCGCTCCAGTCAAATTTCCCGGATTCCACGATAATGCCGCCCAGGGTTGTGCCGTGTCCGCCGATAAATTTGGTGGCGGAATGGACCACGATATCCGCGCCATGTTCGAACGGGCGGATCAGATACGGCGTGCCGAAGGTATTGTCCACAACGACAGGAAGACCGTAGCGGTGGGCAATCTCCGCGATCGCATCAATATCCGGAATGTCACTGTTGGGATTGCCCAGCGTCTCCAGGTAGATGGCCCGGGTGTTTTCCTGAATGGCATCCTCTACCTGCTGCAGGTCATGGGCGTCCACGAAGGTCGTCTGGATGCCGTACTGCGGAAGCGTGTGGGACAGCAGATTGAAGCTGCCGCCGTAAATGGTCTTCTGCGCCACGATATGACCGCCGCCCGCTGCCAGGGCTTCAATGGTGTAGGTGATGGCAGCAGCACCGGAAGCCAGTGCCAGGGCGGCGCTTCCGCCTTCCAGGGCGGCCAGACGCTTTTCCAGCACCTCTTGGGTGGAATTGGTCAGTCTTCCGTAAATGTTGCCGGCGTCGGCCAGGCCGAAGCGGTCCGCAGCGTGCTGACTGTTGTGGAAGACATAGGATGTGGTCTGGTAAATAGGCACAGCGCGCGCATCCGTGGCGGGGTCAGCCTGTTCCTGTCCCACATGAAGCTGTAACGTCTCAAATCTATAGTTGCTCATATATTTTTCTCCTCTTGTATAACAGCTGTTTTCATGCATCAGCTGTTCGATTACATGAATCCGTCAGATTGTCAGATAATTGTGCCGGTTCTTTTCTGGTAGTCCTCCAGTGCGGACTGAATCGCTTCCTCTGCCAGAACGCTGCAGTGCATCTTATAGGCCGGAAGTCCATCCAGCGCCTCCGCCACCGCTTTATTGGTCAGCTTTTTTACCTCCCCGACCGGTTGTCCTTTGATCAGCTCCGTAGCCATGGAGCTGGAGGCGATGGCGCTGCCGCAGCCGAAGGTCTCGAACTTTACGTCCTGTACGATCCCGTCTTCAATTTTCAGATACATTTTCATAATATCGCCGCATTTCGCATTGCCCACTTCACCGATGCCGTTGGCATCCTCGATGATCCCGACATTGCGGGGGTTGCGGAAATGATCCATCACTTTTTCACTGTATAATGCCATGGTTCTGCCTCCTGTCTGTTACAGAATATATTCCTTCCTGCCTTCTTTCAGATCCCGCCAGATGGGGGAGAATCCGCGCAGGTATTCCACCACTTCACTGACATCGCGGATGATTTCCTCTGTCTGCTCTTCCGTGATGTCCTCCCCGATGCTGAGCCGCAGGGAGCCGTGCGCCACATCGTGTACCCGGCCGATGGCCAGCAGAACGTGGCTGGGATCCAGCGATCCGGAGGTGCAGGCGCTGCCGGAAGATGCCTGAATGCCTCGGTCGTCCAGGAGAAGAAGCAAGGATTCGCCCTCAATTCCTTCGAAACAGAAATTTACATTTCCAGGCAGCCGGTGTACGGCATCACCGTTCAGTGCGGCGTGAGGGATCTGATTCAACCCTTCGATCAGTTTATCCCGCATTCGCCGTTGGTGCTCCGTATTCTCTGCCATGTGTTCGAGGGCTTCCTGCAGGGCAGCCGCCATGGCCGCAATCCCCGGCACATTTTCCGTGCCGGCCCGCTTTCCGCGCTCCTGTGCACCGCCTTCGATCAGATTTGTCAGCCGTATGCCTCTCTTTGCATACAGAAAGCCGACACCTTTGGGACCGTGAAATTTGTGGGCGGAGGCGGAGAGCAGGTCAATGTGATCTGTCCGTACGTTCACCGGGAGATGGCCGATGGCCTGCACGGCGTCGGTATGGAAGATCACGTTTCTACATCGACAGATCTCCCCGATTTCCCGGATCGGCTGAATGGTGCCGATCTCATTGTTGGCGTACATGATCGTGACCAGACAGGTATCCTCCCGAATGGCGGCGGCCACCTCCTCGGGGCGGACCAGGCCATCTTCGTGGACATCCAGAAGCGTGATCTCGAAGCCTTCCTTTTTCAGTGCCTCCAGTGTGTGAAGGATGGCATGATGCTCGAAGGCGGAGGAAATAATGTGCATCTTCCCCTGCTTCCTTCCCAGGGCAGCAATGGAGCGCAGCGCCTGATTGTCTGCCTCGCTTCCGCCGGAGGTAAAAAGGATCTCCCGCGGTTCAGCGCCGATGGCGGCGGCAATATCCTCTCGCGCCTGTTCCAGGGCGTCTTTCGCGATTTGTCCGTGTGTGTACAGACTGGAGGGATTCCCCCACGTATCACGCATCAGTTCTGTCATTGTATGGATGGCCGTCTCACTCATTTTTGTGGTCGCGGCATTATCGGCATATATCATATGGATTTACTCCTTTCGGTGAGCTTGGTCATGATTATAATGCTATTAACCTACTTTGTCAATAGGTAAATATGTAAAAACTTCAGAATCGGCAAAACGGCAGAATCGGCAAAACGGCAAAATTTCTGAATCGGCAAAACGACAGAATCGGTAAAACGACAAAATTTCTGAATCGGCAAAACGACAGAATCGGTAAAACGGCAAAATTTCTGAATCGGCAAAACGGCAAAATTGGGAAAAAACAGCGACTGTGCAAAAATGCTACTCTACGGAAGATTTACAACCCGCCGTGAGGATAAAATGAGCGGAATTCTCTTGGAAAATACGTTGAATGTGCATAGAAAGACATTCAGGAGTGATTTACAACCCAAAATTCAGCCGGGAGCAGCGCTCTTGTATGAATTATGGATTGTAAATCGTTTGGAAAGGGGGTGATATGAACATATCCGGGAAATATCTGCGTTTGGCAGGCAAATGAGCGGAGTCCATGGGTTGTAAATGTCTTGAACGGTTGCGGTTTTGCACATTCTTCCGGTCACAGTCCTGATGGTGTCATAGCATATTCTTCCGGTTGCAGTCCTGATGGTGTCATAGCATATTCTTCCGGTCACAGTCCTGATGGTGTCATAGCATATTCTTCCGGTTGCAGTCCTGATGGTGTCATAGCATATTCTTCCGGTTGCGGTCCTGCAGGTGTCATATAGCATGTGGCAGATATCGTGCAGCACTTGGCAGATTTCATGTTATACAGTTCTAGAAATGCTCCCACGGTTGTCGGTCATCATGAATCGTGATAAAATGTCAGCAGAGATTCATAGCCGTTAATGCGGCAGTGATAATGTAGAACTGCAGGTTACAGAGAAATTCCGCAGTAAAGAAGAAATTCCGCAGTAAAGAAGAAATTCCGCGGTAAAAGAGAAATTCCGTAGTAAAGGAGAGAAGATCTGATGTATAAAAACGACAGACATCCGGCTGAGCAGCTGGCGGAGACAATGACCAGGATCTATCAGAACGGGCTGACGTCCACTTCAGGGGGCAACCTGTCTGTAATGGATGAAGATGGATCTATGTGGATCACGCCAGGAAGCATTGATAAAGGAACGTTGACACCAGAGGATATTGTCCGCGTGCTTCCGGACGGGACGATTGAGGGGAGGCATAAGCCGTCGATCGAGTATAAATTTCACCGGAAGATCTACCAGGTGCGTCCGCATATCCGGGCCATCGTGCACGCACATCCATCCGCGCTGGTAGGCTACAGCCTGGTGCAGCGGCTGCCGGAGGTGTCGCTGTTCCCGGCAGCGGCAGAGGGAATCGGAAAGATTCTGCCGATCGGCTACGCGGTCCCCGGCAGCGATGATCTGGTGGACTGTGTAACGCAGGCATATGCGGCTGGTGCGGACGCCGCCATCATGGCCAATCACGGCGCCATTACTGCCAGCAGCATTTCCCTGGCGGATGCCTATAATCGCTTTGAAAGCCTGGTGAGGCTGGCGCAGATCGAATGTTGGGCCCGTACCTTCGGGCAGGTATCCTGCCTTACGGATGAGCAGAAAGGCAGGTTCGCGGAAGTGCTTTCGGACCATACTGCAAATCAGCAAGATTGCTATGGGGAGCAGCGTGGCTCTGAGTATTGCGCAGTGAAAACGTCATCGGAGGAAACCAAGGGAAAAACGCAGCTGCCAATGGACCTTCCGGAGCGGCGGGAATTACTCTATTGGACGAAACGCGCTGCTGCGCAGCGCCTGATTGCCGGGAACTTATTCAGCTTTTCGCGTCGGACCGGAGAGGATTCATTCCTGATCAATCCCCGTGGCATGGGAGCCTTTGAGATGGAATTGACCGACTTGGTGCACCTGCAGGACAGGCAGACAACGCAGATACAGCCGGCACATACAGGGATGCTGCAGCCACAGGACAGGCAGACAATATCCTGCAAGGCGCAGATGGAGGAGACACAGGACGGGCAGGCGCAGATGGAGGAGACACAGGACGGGCAGGCGCAGGCAATGCAGTTTACGCCCCGGCAGGTACCGGAGGCGCTGTGGAGCATACACCAGCGGATTTACCGTGATCATCCGGAAATCTCCGCGATCCTTCTGAACTATCCGGAAGCCATGATGGGCCTGGCATGCTCCGATGCGGAGCTGGAGCCCCGCTCTATGCCGGAAATCTACATGATGCTGCGCACGCTGCCGCACCTTTCTCTGCAGGCATTCCTGGAGGATCCGGACAGCCTCAGCCGTGTTCTGGGGAAGGCTACGCCGGTGACCTATGTGCAGAACGGTTTTGTGATTTCCACGGCGGACCGGCTGCAGACCGCCTTCGACCGCATGGAGGTGGCGGAGAGCGCTGCACAGGCCACAGCAGCCGCCAGACTTTTCGGAGAGGTGGCGCCGCTGCCGGAAGAAGAGGTACGGAAAATTGAAGAGGTGTTTCATCTCAAGTGAGTGCGAAAGCCAGGGTTACAGATTTATATTTGATACCCCGGAATTTGCCCAATATATCGTTTATACTTCTTGAAAAGAGTAGTGTGTGCAAAATACACAGTCGCAAGATTGATTTGATACCCTTTTTGATCCTTCCGACTTGTTTCAGAAAAGGAAATGGGGTATCAATTCTTGTTTGATACCCATGAATCTTGCACAAATCAATCTTAACAAACGATTACTTGTCTTGGATGTGCAAAAACCGGGGGCGCAATGACTGTTTGCTACCCCGGTTTTTTGCACAGAATATTTTCTGCATAAGCTCTGTCCGTCATAGAAAAAGCTTCCGGCTCCGCACCAGTTCATCGTCCATGCCGCCATCTCGTGCCCGCTGTCGCGGACACTCGCTGTCGCGGCTTTCGCCGTATGCTTAGGAAAAATTAAGAAGTCCCGGGTGAGCGAGCTCCCCCTGGGCTTCTTAATTTTTCCTAAGCGCATGGACTCAATGCTTACGCGCAAAAAACTGTTTACGCGGGGATAGAAATCATATATAATGTATGGTTGTGATAGGCTGAACACAAGATATTTGGATAAGACATGAAATGGTTTTGTCTGTTATAACGAGCGGAGAATCACTATGAGATACGATGTTATTATTATCGGTGCCGGCCCCGGCGGAATCTTTTCTGCCTATGAGCTGATGAAGAAGTGCCCGGATAAGAAAGTGGCTGTTTTTGAGGCAGGCTATTCTTTGGAGAAGAGACGTTGTCCAATCGACGGCGTAAAGGTGAAATCCTGCATCAAGTGTCCTACCTGTGCCATTATGAGCGGGTTTGGCGGCGCTGGCGCTTTTTCAGATGGAAAGTATAATATTACCAACGATTTCGGCGGCACGCTGTATGAATATATTGGAAGAAAGCAGGCCCTGGACCTGATGCACTACGTGGATGAAATCAATGTTACCCACGGCGGACAGGATACCAAAATGTACTCCACGGCGGGCAGCAGCTTTAAGAAGCTGTGCATGCAGAACAAGCTGAAGCTTCTGGATGCTTCCGTGCGGCACTTGGGCACGGACATCAATTATGTGGTGCTGGAAAACATGTATGCGGAGATGAAGGAGCATATCACCTTTTTCTTCCACACGCCGGTGAAAAAGGTGGAGAGCCTGGAGCCTGGCTTCCGTGTGATCTACGAGGGCGGTGAAGCGGAGTGCGATGACTGTATCATTTCCGTGGGACGCTCCGGCAGCAAATGGATGGAGCAGGTATGCCGGGATCTTTCGATCCCCACCAAGTCCAATCGAGTGGATCTGGGCGTGCGCGTGGAACTGCCGGCGGTCATCTTTTCCCACTTGACAGACGAGCTGTATGAGAGCAAGATCGTCTACCGCACGGAGAAATTTGAGGACAATGTCCGCACCTTCTGCATGAACCCCAACGGCATTGTGGTCAACGAGAATACCAACGGCATCGTGACGGTGAACGGCCACAGCTTTGAGGATCCGGCCAAGAAGACCGAGAATACCAACTTTGCGCTGCTGGTCGCCAAGCATTTTTCCGAGCCCTTTAAGGACAGCAACGGCTACGGCGAGAGCATCGCAAGGCTTTCCAATATGCTGGGCGGCGGCGTTATTGTCCAGCGCTTCGGCGATCTGGAGCGCGGGCGCCGCAGCAACGCAAAGCGCATCGAAGAGGGCATGGTCCAGCCCACGCTGGCAGCCACGCCCGGGGATCTGAGCTTGGTGCTGCCCAAGCGTATTCTGGACGGCATCGTGGAAATGATCCACGCGCTGGATAAGATCGCGCCCGGCACGGCCAATGATGATACGCTGCTCTATGGCGTGGAGGTCAAGTTCTATAACATGGAAGTGGCCCTGGATGAACATCTGGAGACCAGCCACAAAGGATTGTACGTGATCGGCGACGGCAGCGGCGTGACCCATTCGCTCTCGCACGCTTCCGCCAGCGGTGTCTATGTGGCACGCCAGATCGCGGGAGCGCAGGAGTAATGAAAGAGAAGAATAGTATCACCGGCGATGCAGGCATAATGAAAAGGATCATCGGCGTCACCGGCGGCGTGGGGTGCGGCAAGAGCACGGTCCTGAACACGCTGCGGGAGGAATACGGCGCAGAGGTGATCGAGGCGGACGCGGTGGCCAGAGCACTTATGGAACCTGGCCAGTCGGCATATGAAGCCGTAGTACGGACATTCGGGGTGGAAATTCTGTCGGAAGAGCTCTGGACGACGGCATCGGCACGTGTGCCATTCACTTCGGCCGCAGACAGCAGGGCAGCGCTGCCGCCTATCGACCGCGCAAAGCTTGCCGCCATCGTTTTTGCGGATCCCGGAAAGCGTGAACTGCTCAATTCCCTGACACATCCCGCCGTGGAGCAGGAGGTGCGCCGGCGGATGCAGGAAAGCGCAGCCGAAATCATCGTCTATGAATCGGCGATTCCGGCGGAGGCGAAGATGCGCGCTCTGTGCGGGGAGATCTGGTATGTCTATGCCCCACAGGAGGTGCGGATCCGCCGCCTGATGGCCTCCCGCGGATACAGCCGGGAAAAATGCCTTTCCGTGATGGCCTCCCAGCTTTCAGAGGAAGCCTTCCGGGAACTGTCAGATCATGTGATCGACAACGGCGGCACCACAGAGGAGACAGTGGCACAGATCCGAAAGCTATTGGGATGACACAGCGGCACAGATGCAGAAGCTGCTGGGATAACACAGGAGCACGGATCCGAAAGCTGCTGGGATGACAAAACGTCACGGCGCATACGGAGTCGGTATAAATTATGTAATGACGCATATTGTGTCAGAAAAGAGGAAAACATGCGACTGGCCAGTATTGCCAGCGGTAGCAGCGGCAACTGCATATATGCAGGCTCTGAAAGGAGCCATATTCTGATTGATGACGGGATCGCGGGGAAGCGTGTGACGGAGGGCCTGAAGGCGCTGGAGCTGGCGCCGGAGGACCTGACGGGCATCCTGATCACCCACGAGCACGCAGATCATGTGAAGGGACTGGGCGTGTACCTTCGCAAATATAACATTCCCGTATACGCTACGGCTCCCACGATCGAGCGCATCCTGGCGGACAGCCGTCTGGGGCGCATGCCGGAGGAGCTGTTTCATCCGATACAAAAGGATGAGGATTTTGAATTGGGAGACCTGACGATCCACGCGTTCGCCGTGCCCCATGACGCGGCGGACCCGGTGGCCTACCGCGTAGAGTGCGGAGACAAAAAGGCTGCAGTAGTGACCGACCTGGGAGAATATGATGAGAGGATCATCGCGGAGCTGCAGGATCTGGATGTGGCGCTGGTAGAGGCCAACCATGACATCCGCATGCTGGAGACCGGTCCTTATCCTTATATGCTGAAGCAGCGCATCCTGGGAAGGCTGGGGCACATCTGCAACGAATCCGCCGGCGGCCTTTTGAGCGGGATCCTGCACGACGGCATGAAGCACATTCTGCTGGGGCATCTCAGCAAGGAAAATAACTATCCGGCCCTCGCGCTGGAGGCGGTACGCATGGAAATATCCCTGCGGGATACGCCCTACAGCGGCGGAGATTTTGACATCGATGTGGCCCCCAGGGATCATATCAGCCGCTGTATCGCGTGGTAGAAGGCATCAGTACAAAGGAGAAGAACATGAGCAAGACAATTATTACCGTAGTCGGCAAAGACACCGTGGGAATTATTGCCCGGGTATGCACCTATCTGGCGGAAAATAAGGTCAATATTCTGGACATCACGCAGACCATCGTGAGCGGATATTTCAACATGATGATGGTCGTGGATGCCAGTGCCAGCACCAAGGAGCATGCGCTGCTGGCTGAGGAACTGGATGCCCTGGGGCGTGATATCGGTGTGCAGATCCACTGCCAGAAAGAGGAGATCTTTGAAAAGATGCACCGCATCTGAGAGAAGACTTTGCGGCAACCGCTAACATGCAGCAATCATAAGACGGAGCATTGATATGATAAATTTACAGGAAGTAATTGAGACCAACCGCATGATCGAGCGGGAAAAGCTGGATGTGCGCACCATAACGCTGGGAATCAGTCTGCTGGACTGTGTGGATCCGGACCTGGAGACGGTCAACCGCAAGGTGTATGATAAGATCACCCGCCTGGCGGAAAAGCTGGTGGAGACAGGGGAGACGATCGAGCGGGAGTATGGTATCCCGATCGTGAATAAGCGGATCTCCGTGACCCCGGCGGCCATGGTGGGCAGCGCGGCCTGCCGCTGCCCGGAGGATTATGTGACCATTGCCCGTACGCTGGATAAAGCGGCAGCGACGACAGGAGTCAATTTCCTGGGCGGCTATTCTGCCCTGGTATCCAAGGGGATGACACAGGCAGACCGTTATCTGATCGAATCCATTCCGCAGGCACTGGCGCAAACAGAGCGCGTCTGCAGCTCTGTGAATGTTGGTTCTACCCGGACGGGCATCGACATGGATGCCGTGCGGATGATGGGCGAGGTGGTAAAGGCGACCGCAGAGGCCACAAAGGAGCAGGATTCTCTGGGCTGCGCAAAGCTGGTGGTCTTCTGCAATGCGCCGGATGACAATCCGTTCATGGCAGGGGCCTTCCACGGCGTCACCGAGGGGGATGCCGTGATCAATGTTGGTGTCTCCGGTCCGGGCGTGGTAAAGACCGCCCTGGAGGGAATCCACGGCGCCAGCTTTGAGGTGCTCTGCGAGACGGTAAAGAAAACAGCCTTTAAGGTGACCCGCGTAGGTCAGCTGGTGGCGCAGGAGGCATCAGCCAGACTGGGCGTTCCTTTCGGCATCATTGACCTCTCCCTGGCGCCTACGCCGGCGGTCGGTGATTCCGTGGCGGGCATTCTGGAGGAAATGGGACTGGAGTCCGTGGGCGCTCCCGGTACCACGGCCGCGCTGGCGCTGCTGAACGACCAGGTAAAGAAGGGCGGCGTCATGGCGTCCTCCTATGTAGGCGGACTGTCCGGTGCCTTTATTCCCGTCAGCGAAGACCAGGGGATGATCGATGCGGTGGAGCGCGGTGCGCTGACCATTGAGAAGCTGGAAGCCATGACCTGTGTCTGCTCCGTAGGCCTGGATATGATCGCCATCCCCGGGGATACACCAGCCAGCACCATTGCAGGGATCATTGCGGACGAAGCCGCCATCGGCATGGTCAACCAGAAGACCACTGCGGTGCGTGTGATCCCGGTCATCGGCAAGGGAGTGGGAGAGACCGTGGAATTCGGCGGGCTTCTGGGGTATGCGCCTATCATACCGGTCAACCGTTTCTCCTGCGAGGAATTCATCCGGAGGACCGGACGTATTCCGGCGCCTATTCACTCTTTTAAGAATTAAATTCGAAAGGTCTTTTTTGAGAAATTACCCTTGACAAAGTAGTCTTTCCGTGCTATTATCCTTTAGTGCGCTCGAGAGGGCGCCAAAAGGCTCGGGGCGTGGCTCAGTTTGGTAGAGCGTCCGGTTAGGGACCGGGAGGTCGCAAGT
>CAMNFR010000038.1 GCA_946537305.1 uncultured Lachnospiraceae bacterium
CTCCCGCACCGGTCTGCAGTGCTTCCAGACCTTCGGCCAGATTCTTCGCACCTCCGTTAAGCGCCTCGTTCTTTTCCGTGAGTGCGGAGGCACCGCCAGAGAGTTCCGAAGCACCTTTCTGCAGGCCCGATGCTCCATTCTTCAGGTCATCGGACTGCCCGGTCAGGGCAGAAGCACCATTCTTAAGGTTCCCCAGCGATTCCTGACTGCCCGAAAGTTTTCCGGAGAGATCATCCAGTCCTGACTCCACTTCGGAGGCATAGCCCGAAACCGCCTCCTTCGCGTCCTTCAGGCTCAGGTCGTTCACGCCTACGGTGACCGCATCCTTCGGAATCGTTGTTTTGGTGATCTCCACTTTTGCCTCCGCCTTAATGCCTTTCACAGCGTTCATGGCAGAATCCAGGGCTTCCAGAACATCGGCTTTCTCTTTAAAGTTCTCTGCGCCGCTCACAGCTTCCATGGCGGCACTGATCTTACTCTCGACATCAGCCTGACCGCTGATATCGGCGGAAGCCTTATATTCCACTTTTATCTGCTCTTCATCTATATCCTCTACTTCAGCGCTGACACCGTCCAGCGCTTCCTCCGCCGCCTTCGCAAGGGCTCCTGTCGGGCCGGCATCTTCCTTCAGATCATTTACGGCTGTAGCAATTTCTCCCATGGAACCGGCCAGGGTATTAATGCCGGACGCCAGGTTGCCGGCACCTGCGGTATAGGCGTCGATGCCATCCTTCAGGTCGCTCGCTCCGCTCTCCAGCTTAGAGGCGCCGCCGGAAAGCTGCGACACACCGGCAGTATACTGTCCCAGACCTTCCTGCAGAGTATCGGCCCCGGACTTGGCATCCTTCGCGCCGGCAGAAAGCTTTCCGGCGCCAGTCTTTACATCTTCAGAACCCTTCTTCAGCTGTTCTGCTCCGGCCACAGCGCTCTCACCGCCGGCACCCAGCTGGGCCGCTCCTTCAGAGACCTTGCCGGCACCTGTCACCAGGCTGTCCGCGCCTCCATCCAGCTGTTTCGCTCCGTCATCCGCGCTCACGATTCCGTTGTACAGGTCCTTGGCGCCCTTCTTCAGGTCTCCCGCACCCGAAGAAAGCGTCTTCAGTCCGTCGTCCACGGCTTTCACGCCGTCGTAAAGGGACCCGGCGCCTGTGTTCAGATCCTTTGCGCCGTCATTCACCTTCTTCGTGCCGCCCTTCAGCGCCTTCGCGCCGCTATTCAGCTCACTCGCACCGGACTTCAGCTTTTTACTGCCCTTTTTCAGCGCCCCGGTGCCCTCTTTTACAGTCTTCAGGCCATCCTCCAGATCGCCCGCACCGTCATTCAGTTTGCCGGCGCCGTCGCGCAGGTCGCCGGAACCATCCAGCAGCTCCTTTAGGCCGTCCGCAAGTTCATTCGTGCCGTCCACCAGCTTTGTGCCGGCATCCTTCATTTCATCCATGGAATCCTGCAGATCATCCAGGCTGTCGATATCCGTCAATCCCAGTTCACCGAGCATGCCGGTGGTGATGGCGCTCATGGTCATTGACAGTTCAAAGTCTGTCACATCCGCGGAGATTTCCACATAGGAGGGAATATCTCCCTCTTTATAGTCCAGGTCCTCGATCTCCGAAAGCTTCAGGCTCTCCTCCAGGCCCGGGAAGACCATACCGATCACAATATTGCGGCTGCCATCCGCGATCACCTTTCCATTCGTGACCTCCACGTTCTTGAAGTGCTCATCCGGCAGCAGCATACCGGTGGCCACAGCAAAGGGCGTATAGATCGTCTCCATCTTGTCCCCAATTTTCACCTGCCGGCTCTCATGGTTGGTATAATCGATCCGCATGACCACATGTCCGCTCTTTCCGGATAGTTCCTCCGGGGAGATGTTCTTTCCATCCAGGCTGTATGTGATATTCATGGTCACAGGCAGCTGTTTCGCTGTGGTGCCCTGATAATAAATATCATTTCCGTTCGCGGCCCACAGCAGGTTCCCATCGGCCCCCGCGGAATAGGTCTCATCACCCTTTACATTTTCGATATCGGAAAGATCGGACTGATCCTGAATGGTCACGGCTTTCTTCGTGTTTTTCAGCCAGCTGCTGACGGTCACCTCTGTAGCTTTGCCCGTGGCATCTGCATTCACATAAACGGTCTCTGTTTTTTCAACATCTGATTTTTCCGTCACCGCAGATTGCAGGGTATCCTTCAGATCCTCTTTTTCATTTTCCTTCTTCTCTTCTTCGCCGGCGGCAAGCACCGGAGATACCGACAGGATGCCGGATAACATCAGCGCCGTCACGGAAGCGCTTATCTTTGCCAGTTTACGATTCATATTCATGATGATTGCCCCCTCAGTTGGTGATTTTCGCTTTTCTAAAGTTCAGACTGGTCTTAATAATCAGCTTATCAAACAGCATCAGCATGGAGGGCAGTATCAGAAGCACCACGGCCATACTGATCAGAGCGCCCCTGGCCATCAGGATACACAGGGAGCTCACAATATCTACATTGGAATACAGGCCCACACCGAAAGTGGATGCGAAAAAGCTGCAGGCACTCACGATAACGGAGCGAAAGCTGGTCCGGTGCGCGATCCACACTGCCTCCTTCCGGGACTTGCCCGCGCAGCGTTCCGACTCATACCTGCCGGTCATCAAAATAGCGTAGTCCACGGTAGCGCCCAGCTGAATGGTCCCGATCACGATATTGGCGACGAACGGGAGCGTTGTCCCCGTAAAGTAGGGAATCCCAAGGTTCACAAAGATCGCGAACTCAATAACAAAGATCAGGATTACCGGCAGCGAGATGGACTTGAACACAAAGAAGATGATCAGGAATACCATCAGGATGGACGCAAAGCTGACCACCTTAAAGTCCCAGGCCGTTGTTTCGATCAGGTCCTTGGTGCAGGGTCCCTCTCCCACCAGCAGGCTGTTCTCATCATATTTATGCAGGATGGAGAGGATCTTATCGCACTGTTCGTTGACTTCATCGGAGGCCACCGCATATTCATTGGTGATGATCATCATCTCCCACCGGTCATTTTTAAAGATATCCAGCGCCTTTTGGGGAATCATGGACTCCGGGATCATCGGCCCGATCATAGATTCCAGGCCCAGCACGGACTTAACACCGTCCACCTTTTCCAGTTCTTCAGTCATGGCATGGACCTCTTTCGAGGGCATCTGGCTGTCGAACAGGATCATATGCGTGGCGCCCATATTGAATTCCTCCTGCAGCTTGGCGTTCGCCTGCACGCTGGGAAGATATTCCGGCAGGGAGGAATCCAGATTGTAATAGACCTTGGTGTGGTTTTGGCACCAGAACGCCGGAATCACCAGCACCGCCAGGATCAGGGCAAAAATCTTGTTATGATCCAGAATAAAGTCCGTGGTCTTCGGAAATTCCTTGATCAGATTGCGGTGTCTTGTCTTTTCCAACAGCTTATCAAACACCAGGATCATGGACGGCAGAATAGTGACGCAGCTGACCACGCCGAACAGCACGCCCTTGGCCATGACCACGCCCAGGTCCAGACCCAGCGTAAAGGTCATAAAGCAAAGAGCAATAAAGCCAGCCACCGTTGTGATGGAGCTTCCGATCACGGATTTCAGGGTCGCCGCAATGGCCTTTGCCATGGCTTCCTTCTTATCCGGCTCTGACTGCAGCATCTCCCGATAGCTGTGCCACAGAAAGATGGAGTAATCCATGGTCACGCCCAGCTGAAGCACCGCCGCCAGCGCCTTGGTCAGATAAGAAATCTCCCCGAAGAACAGGTTGGTGCCCAGATTATAGACTATGGCCATGCCGATGCTCGCCAGGAACAGGAACGGGATCAGGAAGCTGTCCATCGTCAGACCCAGCACCAAGACCGAAAGCAGCACAGCCAGCAGTACATAAATGACCACCTCCTGGTCGCTCAGGTCCTTGGTATCCTTTACGATGGCGGACATACCGCTTAAAAAGCACTGCTCCCCGGAGACATCCCGGATATCCTGTACCGCGTGCAGCGTCTCATCTTCACTGGTACCGGTATCAAAGATGATGAACATCATGGTTGCGGTATCCGTATTAAAGGCTTCGTAGAGCTTTTCCGGCAGGACGCTTTTCATGGGAATGCTGATATCCGCAAAGGAGTCATACCAGATCACTTTCTCCACATGGTCGACATTTTCTATCCTCTCTTTCACGGCAGCCACGTCCTTTTCCGGCATACCGTCACAGATGAACATACAAAAGGCGCCTGTCCCGAATTCATCCAGCAGGATCTGCTGGCCCTTCATGGTGTCGAAGGAATCCGGCAGGTAGGTCAGAACATCGTAATTAATCCGGGTGTTCACATAACCGATCGCCGCCGGGAACAACAGCGCGATCCCGAGGATCAGGATCATAATGCGGCATTTTACGACGCCGCGGCCAAATTTAAGCATAGGAACTCATCCTTTCTGGTTTCTAACCGTGACGGTTATACTCCAAAAATGACCAAAGGTCAACTGTGAGAGACTCACTTTTGACTTTTGGTCATTTTTGTATAAAAGACGTTCTGTTACAATTGACAAACTACGCGATCTGTTGTTATCCTTGGGAAGACTGCAGGCCGGGACCGATTCTTCAGATCTTTTTTATACCTGCGTCGGCGAGGTGACTAATGGGAAAAATCGAAGAAAAAAAACAGCAGAAAATAGAGTCCCTGCTGAACTCTGCTTTCACACTGTTTACCACTAACGGATTTAATAAGACGTCTATTTCAGATATCGTCACACACGCAGGTGTGGCCAAGGGAACCTTCTATCTGTATTTTTCGGACAAATTTGATCTGCGCAACAAGGTGATCGCTCACCAGGCGGACCGCATCTTTCTGGCGGCCGTGGCGGATCTTGCCAAACAGGATCTGCAGGATTTTGAAGATCAGGTACTGTTCCTGGTAGACCATATCCTGCGGCAGTTCGAGCAGGACAAAATGCTGATGACCTTTATGTCCAAGCATCTGAGCTGGGCCTTCGTAAAAAACACCCTGGTCGGAAATGCACAGAGCGGCCCGGGCAAAGCGTATCTGGCTTTTCATTCCCTGCTGGAGCATTCCGGCCTGACATTCCGCGACCCGGAGATCATGCTGTACATGATCATCGAATTTGTCAGCGGCGTCAGCTACAATTCCATTCTCTATCACCAGCCGGTGCCGCCGGAGGACCTGAAGCCCCGCATGCACGATGTGATACGGTATATAATAAGAAGTGAACAGATTTCGGCATAATAGGAGACAGGGGACGGACCTGTGTCTCCCCCTGGCGGGGAGACGCAGGTCCGTCCCCTGTCTCCTTATTCTTGATCGCCACGGACGGAATCGGCATCGGTAAGGATACCGCCGTCGATGACTTTCTGCATCTTGTTCTTTGCCTCTGCGATGGAGGATGCATCCTGAATTTCAACATACAGGCTGGTGTTACCCATGGAATAGGTCGTCTTGCGGGCGGCCGTTCCGGATACGCCGAAGGTCTGAATGTTCCACTCGGTATTGTCGGAAAGCATCATCTTCACCAGACTGCTGATCTCCGTGCGGGACATATCCGTCATGAAGGAGCTTTCCACGCTGGACAGCAGCGATGTATAGGAGGTCAGGATAACCGGAGACGCTACCTTCTTCACGATGGCCTTGATCATCTCCATCTGGTTGCGCTGACGCTGGAAGTCTCCGTCAATAAAGGAATGACGTTCTCTTACAAAGCTGAGAGCGCCCTCTCCGTCCACGTGATTGTATCCCACGGAGAAGGGAACATCATATACTTCACCCACAAAGCTCTTGCTGGAATATACATCCACGCCGCCCAGGGCATCCACGATGTTCATGAAGCCGGTAAAGTTTATGCGCAGATAATAATTGATATCCATGTCGTACAGCTGTTCCAGCGTATCAATGGAGGCGTCGATGCCGTAGATACCGGCGTGAGTCAGCTTATCGTACGCATTGCCGACCGCAGGAACCTCTACATACAGGTCACGGGGCGTCGTCACCAGCAGAATCTGCCGCGTAGTGGGATTCACCACCGCCATAATGTTGACATCGCTTCGGCTTCTGGTGGAAATGCTGCCGTAAGTATCAATACCACTCATATAGATAATGAAGGGATCCTTGGTAACATCCACATTGGCCGCCGTCTTAGCCTTCACCTCGGTCTCGCTGTCAAAGGACAGAGATTCCAGCACACGCGTCTTTTCATCAAAATCTTCATACTCATCCGTAATCAGATCCCGGTATGCTTCATTCAGTATGATGGCAGAGACATTTTTTTCATAGAGCGCCTGGACCATATCGCCCATGCCATTGTAATCCTCGCTGGCCGGTGTGCCTGCAATACGTTCCGCGATGGTATCCAGTGCCAGATCCGTATTGGTGCGGTCTACCGCCGCCTGAATACCGATGGACTCTTCCTTAAGATCCGAGAGTCCCTGGATCTTGCTGTCCGCCAGAACGACCACAGAAATCTCGTCTGTATGCTTCACGGTCTTGTTGACAGTCTCACTGACCACCACCACTTCACCGGAGTCGTCAGTTTCTGTCTCCACTTCCACTACGGTCTCTTCGACCTCATCACCGCTGACGGACACCACGTCCAGAGCCTGATCCGTACGGTAGAGATAATAATGACCGATTCCGCCGGCTACTGTCAGCAGCAGGGCCAGCAGGCCGCCCAGCACCCGGACCGCCACACTGCGCCGGAAGACCAGCACCCAGATCAGCAGCAACACCAGTGCTAACGCACCGGCACCGGCGCCGATATACCACAGCGGGAACATATCCATGCGGTAAACCTGATACACCAGAAAACCGGTCACCAGCGTCGCCAGAAATGCCAGAAGGCGGGCAAAAAAGCCTCCCTTCTTCTGGGAATATTTTCCGTATTTCTTATAGGGAGTTCCGTAATCACGTTCTTCCATGGAGAACCTCCTTTATGCCAAACGAGAGATATATTCTCTTCACACATGGCTGTTTACAGCATAACATGGGTATTCTACCACAAAGACCCGTCTCTGACTAGGACTTTTTTCTTATATTTCTATGAAGAACGTGCCAATTTAGGCTATCTGGCACAGTTTCCGGTACGCCCCAGCAGGATTTCCAACCCGTGGGAAAGTGCCGGCAAAATGTATTCCAGACACTCCCGGACCGCCTTGGGACTTCCGGGCATATTAATGATCAGC
Organism: uncultured Lachnospiraceae bacterium; assembly: GCA_946537305.1. Lineage (GTDB taxonomy): Bacteria > Bacillota > Clostridia > Lachnospirales > Lachnospiraceae > UBA3305. The sequence goes on from CAMNFR010000038.1 coordinate 7,183, forward strand.
GTCTGTTTCCGGATTCCCGCAGCAGCGCGGCTCAGCATGGCGCGCCGTGTAATGGTCAGACTGTAGGCACGCATGGCCTCCGGAATTCCCGGGACCAGCCGCTCACAGATATCCAAAGTGGCCTCCGGCATCACATCCCGCGGAGAAAACCCGGTGCCGCCGGTGGTCAGGATCAAATCTGCCGCACCGGTATCACATATCTCAGCCATTGTATCCGCCAGCATCTTCCGGTCATCCGGCAGCAGCGTGATGCCCGTCACTGCATATCCGGCCTCCTGCATCATCTCTGCAATGGCCGGACCGCTTTTATCCTCTCGTTCCCCGCGATAGCCGGAATCGCTGGATGTAATTACTGCTACACGGAATGCATTTTCCTGATCCTTCATGATTATCCTCCGATCTGCGACATCTTGTGCCGCTCCTCCTGCGGGATTTCTCCCTGCTCTGTGAAATGATGCTGATGAGGTTTGCGCCGTATCCCCTCTGCCATAGCTTCCTTCAGCCGCTGCGGATCCTCAGCGGCGAGTGCTTCCCGAAGATCGATCCCTGTCTCATATTGCAGACAGCTCTTCAGGTATCCCTCCGACGTGATGCGGATGCGGTTGCATCCGTCACAGAACCGATGGCTGATGGCGCTGATAAAGCCGACGCGCCCGGCAAATCCCTCTGCCCGGAAATAACGGGCAGGTCCATTCCCCAGCACCTCTTCGACCGGGATAAGAACGCCCGTCGCCGGGCGCAGGATTTCCATCAGTTCCTCCTGGGACAGCCAGGCAAACTGTTTTCCCAGACCGATGGGCATCATTTCGATGAACCGGACATGCACCGGATATTCCTTTGCCAAAAGTGCGATGTTCCGCAGTTCCTGCGGATCTTCGCGACGATAGGAAACACAGTTGATCTTCACAGGAATCCTTCCATCTTTCACAGCCTTTTCCAGACTGGCCATCACTCTGGCAAATTCATCCCGCCGGGTCATCCTGGCGTATTCTTTGGGATCCAGTGTATCCAAACTGATCGTTACCGCAGTCAGGCCCGCTTCCAGCAGGTCCTCATACATTTCTCCCAGCAGCACGCCGTTGGTGGTCATGGTGATCTCCCGGATTCCGGGAACCTGTTTCAGTTCCCTCACCAGGGATACTATGCCCCGGCGCACCAGCGGCTCCCCACCGGTCAGCTTGATCTTACTGATTCCAAGAGCTGCCGCCGCCTCTGCAATACGGACAATTTCCGCAAACCGCAGGATCCGATCGTGAGATATGCTTTCCACGCCCTCCTCCGGCATGCAGTATCTGCAGCGCAGATTACATCGGTCTGTCACGGAAATCCGGATGTAATCAATTTCCCGCCCATAAGTGTCTTTCATCGCACGAAATCCCCGCTCTTTCCCCCAGACTTTTTATCCAGATGGATCTCACCGATCTCCATTCGCTTATCGATGGCCTTGCACATATCATAAATCGTCAGCAAGGCCACGCTGACACCGGTCAGCGCTTCCATCTCCACCCCGGTCTTCCCGTCCACGCGGACCGTACAGGTAGCTTTTACCGTACAGTTTTCCTCGTCCGTCTCAAAATCTACCGCGCAGCTGCTGATAGGAAGAATGTGGCACATCGGGATCAGCGAGGACGTCTGCTTGACCGCCATGATCCCGGCTACCCGGGCCACGCCCAGTACGTCCCCCTTCTTTACAGTTCCCTCCAGGATGGCACGCATGACATCCGGGTTTACTGAAATCACACCGGAAGCTGCTGCCTCCCTCTTTGTAATCTCCTTTCCCCCGACATCTACCATAACAGCGTTCCCACCGGCATCAAAATGATTCAGTCGCTCATCCATTCTCCTCTGCTCCTTCCTGCAGAAAATATCTGGCAAAACTCTTTTCCGCCGCAGCATTGATTTCCTTTTCCATGGCGCGGTATTTCAAGAGGAAATGCTGGCCCTCTTCTGTCAGCAGAGAATTTCCGCCGTCAGCGCCGCCGGTCCGTCGGATCAGAAAAGGATAACCCACCGCCTCCTCCAGCGCCTTGATCATCTTCCAGCCCTTGCTGTAGGACATCTTCATCGATTTACAGGCAGCCAGAAGAGAGCCTTCCTTGTCCACCTGTTCCAACAGACAGGCAATTCCCGGTCCGAAAAAGGGCGTATCCCGCTCCAACGTCACCCGGACCGTCTGATGGATGCGGTACCGGCCCCGGCTCTCATTTTCGTAGGCCAGCGCTTTCTGATAATCCTGCTCATTTCCGATTTTCAACAGAACACCGGCATCCTCTACCTCCACCAGTGCGGTTTTCCCCGGCCAGGCTGTCAGAGCTCCCTGCAGCCCGCCTTCCCCGTTATAATTCAAAATAAAATCGAACAGCTCGCTGCCGATGAGAATCGGATGGCCGCTCTTCCCTTCGCAGGTGGGCTTCACCACCGGTGCGTCCTGCTCCAACACACGCTGTACTGACTCTACAGAAAACAGCGGGGCATGGACCGGCAGGAACAGGACCCGCTGACACCGATAGCGCAAATACTGAAGTCCGATTTTTACAGAATCCAGCATCTGGGTATTCTCATAATCCTCATTCCGCAGGCAGACAACGCCCCGGTGAGACAGATGACGTTCCAGTTGTTCTGCCCCATCTCCGGTCACTACGACGATGGGGGATATATCTGCCTGCCGCAGAATATCGATCTCTTTCTGAATCAGTGAGGTCCCGTTCATCATCAACAAAGGGCGATGCTCTTTCATTGCTGAAAAGCCCCCTGCTGCTGCGATCAAAGCTCCTGTCTGCATATATTCCTCCCTGCGAAAATCGCCAGCGTTATTTTTTTCATTGTATAACAATCCGTAAGCCTTTGCAAGCGCTTTACCTTGTACACACGGAAGGCTCTTCTGACCGTTTGCAGATCAGAATTCAATACCCGCTGAGCGGATCATTTGCTGTGCACGGACGGCTGCCGCGTAGCGGCGCTCAAGGGCTTCTCTGGCAGCGCTGTTGGCCGGGAAGGACATTCTGCCGCCCGCGAACCGTTCCTCCAACGTACAAGGGCAGTCTCCCTTGACCCGTTTATCTGCCAGGTATACCAGCATGGCCCCGTTGATCCCGTTTGCGTATTCTTCCGGCAGGTCTGTGTGCGCACCTACCCACGGTGCAATCCGTGTGTACCCCAGCTCATACAGCCACCGGGCGCCGGTCACGGCATGATCTGCTTCTCCCTTGGCAATGTCATGCAGCCAGGCCGCCGCTTTCACCAGATTTGAATCTTCCGGCGCATCCAGAAAACCATTGCTCCAGCCAAGATCTTCTTGTTCCACAGGAGAAAGCAGCGGCTTTTGCTTTCGCAACTGCTCAGCCAGAGAGAAGGCTGTTTTGGCGACCGCCTCACAATGCGCCTTGCGAAAAGGATCCGACTGAAACCAGTTCAGCAAGAACCGGCATCTTTCATCTCCGGGATATTGACGCTCCTCTGCCTCCCGCAGAATGCGTTCCCATTCCTGCGGCGTATCCGCATCCATACCCGCACCGGGATCCGGTACCGGCACAAACACAAAGTCATTCCCGAACCTTTCCAGCGCGCCGCGAAGTCCGCGTGTGCCGTCATGCGTCAGAATATCCCGTATCGCGGACGACCGGATCAGCAAAGGATGTCCCGGCTTTCCCTGAAAGGAAGCGGTAAACACCTTGCCTTTTCCGGTCTTGAATTCTTCCAGAAGGCGCTTTACAGAATAAAGACTGAAGAACGGCTCATCTGTCGGAGCAAAAAATATTCCGTCTTCCTCGCCGGCCTGAGGATTCCGCTGCAGATAGTCCTGCAGCCCAAGACGAATAGAATCAAACATCTGCGTTTCGGCAAATCGGGGATTATAGACCTCCCTGACATCGACCATTTTGGATTCTGCAGCCGCCGCCATGCGTTCCTTCCGATGATGACCGGTGATGACCACAGAAAAATCAACACCTGCTGCGGCAATGGTATTCAGCTGCCTTGTCAGATTCTTGACTCCCCCTGCTTCCAACAGCGCCTTATCCCGGCCCATGCGGGAGGAAAGTCCCGCCGCCGTAATCATTGCTTCTATCATCCTGTTCTCCCTGTCCGGCTAAATGGATCCGATAAATTCCTCTTGTCCTTCATCCCTCATTCGCAGGAAACGATCCGAAAATCCTGTGTTTCTGCCGCAAGCTGGAACATCAGCTTTTTCATATGTGTTTCGTTCAGATCTCCCCGGATCTTCACCTGAAATGTCACCGCCTCACTCGATGCATCCCCACCGGTCTGTGCGATCTCTTCCAGATCGTAGCCGTAATCTGCGATCATGCTCAGCACCTGGGCCAGTGCATTCGGCTTGTTCTGCCGCGTCAGCGATACACAAACATGACGGCAGTCCGCCGGAATCACCAGTTCCTTTGCCAGGGGGCTGAAGGGATCCGGGAGCTTGTCATACATCAGCCCGTACTGGTACATCCGGCTGGTTTCCATGATCTTGCGTACCACGGACAGATAGCCGGGCAGCCGCTCTTCCGGTACCCCTTCTCCCAGCCTTTTCAGGATCGCCTCCTCCCGGTCAGCCCGGAAAATGGTAAGATCCCCGGAGGCAATTTTTGCATCCGCCACGGCGCTGGAGCAGTCCAGGCGCTTCATCAGCAGCTCACGGATCTGCGGATCAATCGCATCGATTTCTTTTCTGATTTCCTGCAAAGTCATATATATTCCCCTTATTCACTATTTTAAAGAATATTTACCTGTATACGGTTTTATGTTATACTTCTTTTATAGTAATTTGTCAATTTTTACAGGAAGGAGATCGATTCATGGGCATCAGTTATTATGTTGTTTTCCATCATCTGTATGTGAATTATCCCAGGATGTTCTTCTTCGGGGTATTCCTTTTCCTGGCTTTCCTGTGGGGCTCCTACGTGCTGCTTTTCCATAAAATGGATGTCGCACCCGTCTGGGCCATCCTTCCTTTTGTCAACGAATGGAAGCTGTATGAGGCAGTCTGGGGAGACGGTTATTTTTCCCTGTTCCAGCTGGTTCCTTATTTCGGCTTTTGTTTTCGGCTGGTCATGCTGTATAAGACAGGACGGTCCTTTGGAAAAGAAGGCGCCGCCATGGTGTTCGCGGTTCTTCTGCCCACCTTTGCCCGCTATTATTTTGCCCTAGGTCATTCTGAATACCTTGGGCCGGAAGGACGTCCTCACAGTGAAAATCCCTACAAAGTTCCATGAATCCTTCACGATGCCAGCGGCATGTCTGCATTGCGTGAAATCGTACTTGATTTCTCATTCGGCAAATGATATACTTCCATTCGCTCTGTGTCCGGATTCGCTGCATCCCAGATGCATCTTTCCGCCGGATCCAGGCCGTGAGTTCGAAACCATCCTCACGAAAAACAAAACTAAGGAGAAATTACAATGCAAGACAAAAAACTGCTGATGCTCACGCAGGCGGCACTCATTGCCGCGCTGTACGTCGTCCTCACGTACGTTTTTGCCCCCTTCTCTTTCGGAGAAGTGCAGGTACGTATTGCTGAGGCACTCACCATTCTTCCGGTCTTTACCCCCGCTGCCATCCCCGGGCTCTTTGTGGGATGCCTTCTGGGCAATATTCTGGGAGGTGCTGTGCTGCCGGATATCATCTTTGGCAGCCTTGCAACACTGATCGGCGCCATCTTTACATGGATGCTGCGGAACAGAAATCCCCTGCTGGCCCCGGTCCCCCCTATCGTCGCCAATACACTGATCGTACCCTTTGTGCTGCGGTACGCCTATGGCGTTGCCCTGCCCATCCCGTTCATGATGCTGACGGTAGGCATCGGAGAAGTCATCTCCTGCGGCGTTCTTGGCATGGCATTCTACTTCGCGCTGAACAAGAGCAGAGCCGCCATTTTTAACACCGCACATTAATTGATTTTTATCAGAGGTTGTAACATGGCTTTTTTACAGGATCTGACACCTTTTCGCGGGACCGGTGAGACCAACCGCCGCGGACAGGATCTGGAAACCTTTCTGGAGGGCTATGACCCCCGCAAATACGACTGTCCCAGCAATACGGTAGATATGCTTGTCTTCCGTTCCCGGGAGACCTGGCGCTCGCCTGATCAGCCTCTTCGGCTGCTCATGATCCGGCGCAGCAACCACCCCAGCATCGGGTTCTGGGCGCTGCCCGGCGGCTTTGTAGAGATCCGCGAGGATCTGTCGGAAGCCGCCCGGAGAGAGCTTTTCGAGGAAACCGGCGTGCACGATATCCCTTTGGTACAGCTTCGTACCTGGGGAGAGGTAGCGCGGGATCCCCGCTGGCGGGTGATCACCACCTCTTATCTGGCGCTGGTGGAAGGAGATCTGCCCGTAAAAGCCGGCGATGACGCGGCGGACGCCGCCTGGTTTGATGTTTCCCTGAAGGGAAACGGACCGGAATACAGCCTGCAGCTGACCTGCGAGGAAAGAAACGTTCAGCTGTCGGCCCGCGTACGCCGGGACATCTTCCGCAAAGGCATCCTGGCCGATGAAAAATATCAGCTTCTCTCCTCGGAGGGAATCGCCAATGATCATGCCTCACTTATTGTACAGGCGATCCTGTATCTGCGGAAACAATGTAATAAATGATGACAAGGAGACAGGGGACGGACCTATGTCTCCCCTTGGCGGGGAGACATAGGTCCGTCCCCTGTCTCCTTGTCATCATCTTTTCACATTTTCTACACGATTCCTTGTTATAATGCAGAGGCCTTTGCACTTTGACAACTGCATACCCGCTTGTGAATGAAAGGAGTTTTCTATGTGTTATTTAGAGATTCCCGGCGAAGGAGCCATGCATGACTGGAGCCGAAACACACTTTCGGAAAGGCCGTGGGACGAACTGCGGACAACACTGAAAAAGCTGGCCATCGGAGAAGGAATCACCCGCATCGGTGTGCGGGCCTTTGAAGGATTTGAAAATCTGGAAGAGGTCATTCTGCCCTCTTCCGTTCGCGCCATCTCCTACCACGCATTTTACGACTGCCGTTCGCTTAGACACGTCCGTATCCCCGGGGATGCCGACTTCCGCTTCTTCTACGAACCGGAGCCCGAACAGGAAGAACGCCAGGCAGATCCGTCATCTGCGCGCATCATCCGTCTTGGACTGCACGCTTTCGCACGTACACCCTGGGGAGCGGAATTCTTCGGCGAATTTGCCCGCCGCGGAGATATCCTGCTGGAATATCTGGGGCAGGAAACAGAAGTCACCATTCCGGAAGATATTCACCGTATTCATGTATTTGCCTTTGCCGGGCTCCCCATCACACAGGTACATTTTCACGATGCCGTAAGCGAGATCGGCGCCTTCGCCTTTAACCGCACCAGACTCTCCGAAGTAAAACTGCCTTCAAATATCCGGTGCATCGATAACGGCGCCTTCTCTGCCATCGACACTTTTTCCCGAGGGATCCTGCAAAAAGGCACCTGGCGTACCGCCCGCATTCATCCGAACGCCTTCCTGGGTTCCGCCGCTGCGCCGCCGGACCGCCGGCCGGGCAAAAACCACCTGTACCGTCTGACGTCTGTTCCCGCCAATGATGCCGGCACCATCCGGGAATTGGCGATCGTCCCCAAAGAGCATTTTGTGGGGACCGAACGCATCAGCCTGTACCGGGAAGTTTCCTCCCTGCTGGAACAGGATAAGATGGTGGTACAGATCGCGTATCTCCCGGGACATCGTAAGATCTTCCGGGTGGCTGCTCTCTTCCCCGACAGGTACAATTACATGCAGGCCAGCCTGAACTGGTTTGATGACCCCATCACCGTATTCTATCCGTTCAATCATCACGCTAACGTAGATCTACGGCGGGTCTTCCGAAACAACGATGCGCTCCGGCTCATTTCCGGACAATCCCTCTGGTGTTCGCAGTATTTTCTTCCGGAGAGACCTCATCGGCTTTTCCGGGAGACCTGGTACGAGACCGATTACGAAAACGCCGCCGGACCGATGGCAAGCATGATGGCATGCCTGAATTTCTGGAAGGCATCCCATCCTGATTACACACTTGCGGCATAAAACATATGGGATTTCGGGGACAGACCCCGTAATCCCATTTTTCTTCCGCAAATTTTAATGAATTTTCCATACTTTTTCCGGCCAGATAGTGTATCATAGAATTACCAAAGTTCATTTCTTTCAACACGCGAGGAGGTTCCCATGACAAATAAACTTTCCCTGCGCCGCACACAGGATACCGTCAATCCGACCGGGCTTTCCCCGGAACATCTGCGGTTCCTGACCGAAGACACCTATTTTGCCGGCGAACTGGTCCAGTACCAGGAACTGATGATGATGTACAACTGCGCTATCCATGAGGTCCGCACCAAGCTGGAGGTGCTGAACGCGGATCTTTCCGTTCGATATCAGCGCAATCCCATAGAATTCATCAGTTACCGCATCAAAAAGCCTGCCAGTCTGATCCGAAAAATGAAGAGCCGGGGCATACCCGTGACGGTCTCTGCCATTGAAGGAAACATCCACGATGTAGCCGGCGTCCGGGTGATCTGCTCCTTCATAGATGATATTTACGTGGTCGCGGAAATGCTGACCTGTCAGGACGACATCACCCTGGTACAGACCAAGGATTACATCAAAAATCCCAAGGACAATGGATATAGAAGCCTGCATCTTCTGATCGATATTCCGGTCTTCTTTTCCGATCAGAAGAAGACCATGCGCGTTGAAGTGCAGATCCGCACCATCGCCATGGACTTCTGGGCCAATCTGGAGCACCAGATCAAATACAAGCATGTCATTCAGAACGAGGAAGAGATTTCTGCGGAACTGAAGGACTGCGCAGAGACCATTGCTGCCACGGACCGCAAAATGATGTCTATTCGTGACAAAATCGAAGCCGGAAAAACAGAGGACCCTCTGGACGAGGATCTGCTGGAACGGCTGGCTGGCTTCCGAATTCCCACAGCCTGACAGTGACACGGGGACGTACCTTCTGTCACATTGCGTGCAATGTGACAGAAGGTACGTCCCCGTGTCACCCCCATCATTAGTATTTTACCTGCCCGGTAAGCTGACGGATTTCCTCTTCCGCCTCCGGATAAGAGGAAGCCAGCTTCCGGGCATCTCCATGTTCATAACCCTCCTGTGTATAACCCGGGCACATGGTGGTACCAAGCAACGCCCATTCCCCGCCCGTCTTCAGGCGGGACCCCTGCCAGTTCCCCGCGGGGACCAGATGCTGCAGGCATTCCCCCGCGCACAGATCATTTCCCAGAACCGTCTTTTTTATACCTCCATCAGGAAGCATCTCCAGCATCTCCACCGGATCACCCATATAAAAATGGTACAGTTCATCTCCCGTCAGGCGGTGAAGATGGGAAAAAGCATCCCCTCTCAGCATATAAAAAATCGCTGTTCCCGCAATTTCTCCTTTATCCGTAAGAGCCGTGCTCCGATAGGTTTCCAGGACCAGTCCACCCTCTTCCGAAAGCGGCACCAATCCCAGCATGCGTATAACGTCCTCTGCCGAAAGCTTTTTGTCTTTCATTTCTTCTATCCTTTCTTCAGATCCACTTGACAAATCGACTGCTGCCAGTATATATACTATACTATTCAAATACAGTAAAAATACAATACAGGAAAAGCATTTTATGGAAAAAGCAGATATCAAGACGATTGAAGACCTCTCCCTGAACGCCTGGCCGTCCCACCAGATGCAGTTATATGACGGCTGGATCCTTCGTTTTTCTTATTTTTATACGCACCGCACCAACTGTGTGGAACAGGTGGGCACCTCTCTGCTGCCGCTGGAAGAAAAGGTGAGCTACTGCGAGGATATCTACCGGCGTTGGAAAACGCCGTGCATATTTAAGATCACTCCCTTAAGCCTGCCCGCGCTGGATTATTATCTGGAGGGGCACGATTACGAAAAGCAGAACATCACCCATGTGATGTGTACCGACCTGCCGGAGTATCCGGGCAGCACCCCGAAACGTTTTTCAACGATCCGCCAGGATGAAATGACCGTGCGGGACCGCATACCGGATGAGTGGATCGACGCGCTGTTTTCCATCAAAGGAAACGCCAGCGTCACCCACCTGAAGATCGTCCCTTCCATGTATGCCGCCATCCCCAAGGACGTCCGCTGCGTGTACATCCGGAAGGACGGGGAGATTGCCGCCACGGGGCTCGGTATCCTGGACCGCGACTACATCGGCATCTACGCCATCAACGTCCGCTCCGACTGCCGAAGACAGGGATATGCGCGGCGCATCTGCGAGACCCTGCTGAAGGAAGGTGCAAGGGCCGGCGCCAAACGGGCCTATCTGCAGGTGCTGGAAGGCAATCTTCCCGCCATAGAACTCTATCAAAGCCTGGGCTTTACGCATCAGTATTCCTACTGGTTCCGTCTGAAGAGCACTCTATAGGCTCTTTGCAAATTGATTTCATAATCCCGGAATATGTGATATACTGTTAAGGTATTCTGTATTCCAGGTATATTTTTATATGAGGAGGTAATAATGTATGAAGAAGAAAGGGTTGATCCTGGCAGCCGCGCTTGTACTGCTCTCGGCATTCGTGATGAGCTGCGCCGGCGCGGAAAAAAAGGAATCTACTGCAGCAACGGAAGCTGCTGCTGAAACTACGGAAGCTGCTGCTGAAACTACAAAAGCCGCAGAGGCCGGCACGGAGGTACAGGAAGCCGCCGCAGGCTACTCTGGTATTGATGTGGAGTCTCCGGAATGGGTGGCAGGTCTGGAGGCCGCAAAGGATGCCGATCAGATGCTTGTCGTGGCAGCATTCAGCCCGGAGGCGACCGATGCATGGATCTCTCTGCATGAAAAACAGAGCGATGGCAGCTGGCACATGGTCATGACCACCCCCGGCTTTATCGGTAAGAACGGTCTGGGCAAGACCAAGGAAGGCGACGCCAAGACTCCGACCGGCGTGTTCCATTTTAACCGTGCCTTCGGCATCGCCGATGATCCCGGGTGCGCCATCCCCTATGTAAAGGTCGATGAGGATACCTACTGGTCCGGCGATCCCCGTGAAGGATTCCATTATAACGAGCTGGTCAACCTGAAGGATCTGCCCGATCTGGATGTGGAAAGCGGAGATTCCGAGCACATTATCGATTATATCTACCACTATCAGTACTGCCTGAACATCAGCTACAACGAAGAAGGTACCCCTGGCCTGGGCTCTGCTATCTTCCTGCACTGTTTCGGCCCTGCCAAGCCCTTCTCGGGCGGCTGCGTAGCTATCCCGGAGGACTACATGAAATTCGTGATGCAGCGTGTCGACGAGAAAACAGCCGTCGTGATCGACAGCTATGAGACACTTGCCGGGACCGACGAATGGCCTGACAGCACCTGGCCGCAGGTAAGATAGAACATGATAATACCAAAGCTTTTTATATTTGATATGGACGGTCTGCTTCTGGACAGCGAGGCTGCCTTTATGGAGACCCTGAAAGAATTGAATGCCTCTTATGGGTACACACTTACCAGAGACATCTATGAGGAAACACTGGGCCTCGCCTACGATGCGACCTGCCGAGTGATGAAGCAGCATTTCGGAGAGGATTATCCTTACGACAGCATCGCTAAGGAAGGAAGGCGTCTGCAGAATCAAAAGGCAGCGGAAAACGGACTGCCGGTAAAACCCGGCATCCCCGAGCTGCTCACCCAGCTGCAGGAAGCAGGCATCCCCGCCTGCGTGGCATCCTCTTCCCCGCGGCGGACGGTGGAGATCTATCTCTCTTCCTCCCAGCTGCTGCCCTACTTTTCCTACATTGCCAGCGGAGATGACATCACCCGCTCCAAACCGGATCCGGAAATCTTCCTTCTCTGCTGCCAAAGATACGGCATCGCACCGGAAAACGCACTGGTGCTGGAGGATTCTGAAAACGGCATTCGCGCCGCACTGACCGGAAACATTCCTGTCGTCTGTATTCCCGACATGAAACAGCCGGCAGAGGCTTTGCTGCAGCAGACAGCAGCCACCGTTCCGGATGCCTTCGCCCTCAGCGAGCTGCTCTTCCATCCTATGTGAACATAAAAAAACGGGGAAAGGTTCCTTTTCTTACTTCGGCAGTGAGAGTAAAGAAGCCTTTCCCCGTTTTTTCATTTCCTGCAAATATTATTCTTCCGTCTCTTCACGGACCATGTCGACATAAACACCATAGATGTTATTATTAGCGCATACTTCCATATAATGATTTGCAAATTCTGCAAAACTGCTCTTAAATTTCTTCCACATAATATATTCCTCCTGTATTCGATATAATGACTGCCACGGCCTAAATATTAGCCATAAATTGCGGCATGTTGTTCTCAGACAGATCGGCAGCCTCTGCTGCCTCCATCAGCTGGCAAGCACGATGAAGCACGGATCAAAAATGCATATAGTCGTAAATATGATATTTTTCAACGTAATCCATGTACTCATCGAGCACTTTTTTCAGGAACTTCTTCATTTTTGTTCCACCTCCTTTTCCCTCGCTGTGGTCCGTATAATACGCCAAAAAAGTAGGAAATGCTAGTCAAAGGGCTTGAAATAATAGCCATATTTTGCTATCATAGGCCGTTGGAGGTAAAAAGAATGTATCCACTGTACAGTAAAGAAGAAAAGGATTTTGAATTATATCGCCGTAAAGCGAGGCATATTGGGCCGCACCTGCACGCCTCTCTGGAGATCGTAACAGTGACAGAAGGCTCCCTGGAGCTGGGGGTCGGCACAGTGCTGTATCATATGACAGAGGGAGACCTGGCCATCATTTTCCCCAACCAGATCCATCATTATCAGGTGTTTGATGCTGCCGGCGGCCGCATGGAATATCTGATCGCTGCTCCTTCCCTTGCAGGGAACTTTCTCCCGCTGCTGCAGTCAAAGGTACCGGAATGCCCGGTGATCCCGGCCAAAAAGGTGCATCCCGACATACGATATGCCTTTCAGACCCTGACCGGGCGCAGGAAAAAGGGGACTTATGATGACCTGCTCCGGGAATCCTATATACAGATCATCCTGGCAAGAGCGCTTCCGCTCCTTACGCTTTCCGGACAGGGAGCCGGCACACCGACGCTGGTGGATCAGGTCGTCTCTTACGTGGCGGAGCATTTTACCGAAGAAATCACCCTGGAATCGATGGCAAAAGATCTTCTGATCAATCCCTTTGCCCTCTCCCGGGTCTTTTCGCAAGCGTTCCACATGAACTTTAACCGATATATCAATCTGACGCGTCTGGAATACAGCAAATATCTGCTGGAGGAGACAGACAAGACCATCACGGATATCTGCATGGAGTCCGGCTTCGGCAGTCAGCGGACCTTCAACCGGGTATTCCGGGAGGAAATGCACATGACACCGGCAGCCTTCCGAAAAGCAAATGTCGGTGGCTGATTAATAACAAAAGCGCCGGGCTTCCTGTCCCGGCACTTTGATTCACATAATAATGTCCTGCAAAAACCTTATTCCCCTTCATCCTCTGATCCTGTATATTCATCCGGATCTTCGTACTCATATTTCCCGTTTCTAAGAATGATATTCACGGATTCCAGTTTTTTATTATCTTTGTTCAGGATTACAACTTTAATAGAAGAATCGCTTTTCAGCGTCTTCTTCATTGTAAGCACTACCTTGTAATCCTTACCGTCTCTGTTCTTTGTGATTTTCTTTTTAACGGTTTTTCCTTTATAGGTAACCTTTACAACATCTCCCTTATGCGCATTGTTAATCGTTAGTGTTAGTTTTTTCTTTTTGCCGGACGCTTTCGGGATCCATGTGGCGGAGCTGAGCTTTATCTTCTTTTTATAAGTACAGCTTACCCCGTTTGACTTTTTCGTGACATATACGGTTGCCTTCGTATTCAGCTTATAGACCTTTTTAAGCTTTACCTTAGCAGTTTCAACCGGCCATTCCGACGATTGTTTAATACTGAACTTATATTTGTCCTTTCCGATAAGCACTTTCCCGCTTGTACCCAGATCGGAAGAAATTACAAGTTTTTTCGTTCCGTACCAGGCATTATCGACGGTGGTGTTACGCTCCAGGCGATCGATGATATACCCCTTTTTCACGGTAACATGAATGGTAGCTTTGTTTCCGTATTCGTCGATCGCGCTGACATCACACTCTCCGACCCCCACGGCATTGATGCTCATAGTAAACGTGTCAATACTGGCGGTGGCAACCTTCTCATTGGTGCTTTCCCATTTAACGATATCTGCATAATTATCCGCTCCATAACCATTATTATAGAATAAGGCGTCTTCTTCGTCGGCCAGGGCGACCTCCGCAGCATTTCCAGAATCATTTCTTTTGCGTTTACTTCAGGACGCAGATGTCCGGTCAAGCACACCTTCACGATTTTCGGCAATTTAATCCGCATGGGAACCCCGTCATGGCCGTGGCTACATCCATACCTCCGACACCGATACAGAGCATTCCGATCGCTCCGCCGTGAGGGGGGATGGCTGTCGCCTCCCATGCTGATTTTTCACGGAACCCCGAAGCGTGCCACAAATACCGTATGGCAGATACCGTTGCCTGGGCGGGGCACATACATGCCAAACTTCTTGGCCGCCGACTGCAGGTAGATGTGATCATCCGGTGTCATGCTGTTTACGTAGAGAAGATTGTGGTCCAGATAGCTCACGCTGATATCTACCTGGGTTCTCGGAAGGCCCACCGCCTCAAAAGCGAGGTAAGTCTGCTTCCCCTGTCTCTTCAGGACATTGTGTTTTTCTATTAAGAATATAACTCTTTCGTGCCTAAAAGTAAATCATGTGAAGCTGTATAAGCGCATAGACTGTACAGCAAAACGGATTTTTCATATAATCAAGTGCCAGATTTCCCCCTTCCGAATCGTATTATAGGTGAAGGCCTTCAGAACAAAAGAACCGGAGTGAGCACTATGCCTTACATGGACAGCAGAAATGCAGACCGTCTGATACAAACATATGCGGATATGATTCTCCGAATCAGCTATATGTATCTGAAACAGACATATGATG
>CAMNFR010000039.1 GCA_946537305.1 uncultured Lachnospiraceae bacterium
ATATGGAAAATAGGAATATCAACCATTAAATACATTGTAGTAGAAGGGACGTTTAGCTGTGGCCCACTAAAGCGCCAGTGCTTTAGTGGGCCACAGCTAAACGTCCCTTCTGACCCACTTGCGGATTTGGTGGAATAGGGGTATAATCCAGAATCATAATTAAAATAGGAAGAGGAAACAGCATTGGACAGAGAAGATCTTAGATGGGAAGAGGTTAGTACGGAGCATATTGTGCAGGATGAATGGATTGATTTCAGGAGATCCGCCTACCGCTTCCCGGATGGCAGTGTTTTTGAACCGTATTATTCCTACAGCCGGCGGGATTACGTGGTGATCGTGGCCTCCGATGAGGAGGGGAGATATATTTGTGTGCGTCAGTACCGACAGGGGATCGGCGAGGTGACCACGGAATTTCCGGCCGGCGGCCTGGAGCGGACGGACGGGAAAGAGTACGGAGATGGCAGCGAGAGTGTGGAGGATGCGCTGGCAGCAGCCAAGAGAGAGCTGATGGAGGAGACGGGGTACGAGTCCGATGAGTGGACGCATCTGCTGACCATTCCGTCCAATGCGACCATCGCGGATAATTACGCATATCTGTACCAGGCAAAGAACTGCCGCAAGGTCAGCGGACAGCACCTGGATGAGACGGAATTTCTGAATGTGGAAATCAAAGACCGGCAGGAGATCGAAGCGATGATCGCGGCCGGAAAATTTCAGCAGATCGCGCACGTGGCAGCATGGCTGCTGGCTCTGCGGAATGGATGATAAAACGGAATTGATGATAAAAAGGCCGGGGAATGCCCCGGCCGGAAAAATTTACTTATTGAATTTGTATCCCAGCCCCCACACCGTGAGAAGATATCGCGGCGCGCGGGGGTTGTCCTCAATTTTGGCGCGCAGATGGTTGATGTGCACGGTGACGGTGTTTTCATCCACCAGATCGTCGTGCCAGACCTGACGGTAGAGCTGGGCCTTGGTAAAGACCTGTCCGGGATGTTCCAGGAAGAAGGCCATCAGCTTGGTCTCCTTGGAGGAGAGAGGAATGTCCTCACCGTCCTTGGTCAGCAGGAAGGTATTCTTATCAAAGCGGAAGGGGCCGGCGGTCAGCACCTGCGAACGACCGGCGGACTGTTCGCTGCGCCGGATGAGAGCTTTCACCTTGGCGCCCAGAATGATGGGATTGAAGGGCTTCGTCACATAATCATCCGCGCCCAGTTCCAGCCCATAAAGGGTATCAAAGTCCTCGCTCTTGCCGCTGACGATGATGATGGGCGTGGTGTTGCCGGTTGCCCGCAGTTTCTCCACGGCGGCAAAGCCGTCCATCCCGTCCATGGTGATATCCATCAGGATCAGGGAGAAGGAACGGGTCTGCAGAAGTTCGAGCGCCGCTTCAGCGCTGTCGGCCATCTCGCAGGAGAGCTGATTGCTGAGCATCACCTTTTGCAGCAGGCGGCGGATGGTGGGGTCATCATCTACTATAAGTACGGTATGGTTCATGAAAGCCTCTTTCAGGGCATCCTCGCGGAGCGTATATCTTGGCGGGAAAAACCGAATTACGTGTTTCATTGTAAAGGTTTTCCGGCAGAAAGTCAATGTATGGGGGATATATGGAAACAAACAGAGAATTGGTGACCGAAACAGAACGGAGGACAGGGATGTGGCTGACCACGAGTGCGGTGATCCTTGTTCTTCTCCTGATCGCCTGCGGTGCGGCCATTGTGAATCTGGTCGGGAGCTACCGGCAGTCCATGCTGGATGCCCAGAAAAACCAACTTCTGACTATTTCAGATGGTGTGGCCAATAATCTGGTCGGATATCTGGAGGATTATCAGCAGGAAGCAGTAAGTGCTACGGGCATGAGTGTCTTCCGGGAGGCAGAGGAAGAGACCGCTGCCGGCAGACCGGAAGCCATGCAGGATATTCTGCACGAGCTGCGTACTGGCCGGGAACAGGAGCTTTTCTGCGTGTCTTATGTGCCGGATACAGGAGATATATTGTGGGAAGATTCCGAACATTTATTCACACTCTGCCGGGACATGGGCAGCGGCGGAGTCTTTCAGGATACCGGAATCTACACGGATGAGAGCGGAGCCTATTATTTCTGCCTGAGCGCGGAGGGCAGGAGCGGCACGCTGCTCTTTTACATTCCGCTGCAGGAGGTCTATAATCGCACGGCTGCCTATATCCATATGGGAGAGGATGGCTATGTGATGATCAAGGATTCTGCGGGCATCATCCTGATGCATCCCGTGGAGGCGCAGATCGGGCTGGACGTTCTGGATGACCGCAAGGAGCTGTATCCGGACCTGGATTATTCGGAACTGGAACTGCTGGTGGCACATCAGCTGGCCGGGGAGCGCGGCGTGGAGATCTATCATTCCTACTGGTGGGCGGACAACCCGCCGAGCCGCGTGCAGAAGGCATCTGCCTACGTGCCGGCCTACATCGGGAATGATTTTCTGAGCGTGAGCACGGTCATTGACATGCGGGAAATTTCCGATCCCATCGAAAAAGTAGGCAGCCGACTGCTGTTCGCCACGGTGATGGCTGTTCTGCTGGCACTGATCCTGATCGTACTGGTGCGCCGTCTTTTCCGGCGGCAGGCAGCTATTACACGGGAAAATGAACGCCTGAAAAAGATCAACGAGGATCTGGAAAAGCTACGGCAGCAGGAAGAACGGCTGGCCGGTGAACAGCGGCTGCAGCTGATCGGCACCATGACCAGCGGTATCGCGCATGAGTTTAATAATCTGCTGACACCCATCATGGGGTATTCTGCCATGATCCTGGCGGGCATGCAGCCGGAGGATGAAAATTATGCGGACATGCAGGAAATATATGACTCCGCAGAGCGCGCGAAAGAAATCATTGACCAGATCACCCAGTTTTCCCGCAAGAACGCGGAGAAAATGCGCGAGCCCATCCATGTAGCAGAGGTCGTAAAAAAGGCACTGGTGATCACGGATGCGGTAAAGCCCCGCCACATAAAGCTTTTCTATGATGTGGGGACAGAGCACGATGTGTGCCTGGCCAACCCGGTACAGATCAACCAGATGATCGTGAACCTCTGTAATAATGCGATTCAGGCCATCGGAGAAAAAGAGGGCGAGGTGACCGTAGCCGCTGCAGCCATGCAGCCCCGCGGGAACAAGGATCCGTTCTTTAAAGGGAAGGAAGAACAGTGGTTTTACCGGATTTCCGTGCGGGATACGGGATGCGGCATGAGCCCGGAGACGGCGTCGCAGATCTTTATTCCGTTCTTTACCACCAAGAAGCCCGGGGAAGGCACCGGTCTGGGGCTGTCGATCGTGCAGCGGCTGGTAGAGGCCCACGGGGGCTACATCTGCGTGCACAGCCAGGAGGGGGCTGGTACGGAATTTGTGATCTATCTGCCGGCGGTGGACCATCCCGCGGAGGATATGGTGGAACCGGCGGAGACGCAGCCGGAAGAGATGGAGAAACAGGATCAAAGCGAATAAATGATTTCACTATATTGAAAATAATTTCACAAAGAGCAAGAATATAATTAGATTTTGCACAGAATGAGTAAAGATACAGAGGAAAAACACGTTATATTATGAAATAACAATTGAAGAAATATATGTTTGCGTGTAAAATCATTAGTTGGTCTATCAGAGGGAGGGATGAGATATGTGTCTGGCAGTACCTCTTCGCATACAGGAAATTCACGGCAGTGATGCCGTGGCAGAGCGCGACGGCGTGCGTCGGAAAATTAAAGTAGGATTCATTGCAGATCCGAAGGTGGGCGATTACGTAATGGTCCACGCAGGATTTGCTATTGAGAAGGTGGAGGAGCAGCAGGCGTTGGACGACCTGGCGGCCTTCCGCGAATTTGAGGAGGCGCTCCGTGGCTGACCGGGTCATTCATCTTATGGAGGTCTGCGGTACGCATACCATGGAGATCGCGAAAGCGGGCATCAAGACGCTGCTTCCGCCGGAGATCAAGCTGCTCTCCGGACCGGGCTGTCCGGTCTGTGTGACGCCGCCGGAGGTGATCGATGCGGCCATCCGTCTGTCGGAGGAGCCGGGCGTGATCCTGACCACGTATGGAGATATGATGCGCGTGCCGGGCTCCGTAAAGGGAGATAACCTGGCACTTCGGCGTTCAAGAGGCGCAGATGTGCGCATGGTCTATTCTGCCATGGACGGCCTGGAGATCGCAAAGGCCAATCCGGACCGGGAGGTCGTCTTCCTGGGAGTAGGATTTGAAACCTCTGCGCCGGGAACAGCGGCCGCCATTCAGGAAGCCTATGCCCAGGGAATCAACAATTTTTCTGTTTTTTCCATGCTGAAGATGCTGGAGCCTTCCGTGCGGGCGTTGGCTGCGGATCCGGAATTTAACGTGCAGGGCCTGCTCTGCCCGGGGCATGTAGCAGTCATCCTGGGGGAGACGGGGCTGGAATTTTTGCCTCGCGACCTGGGACTTCCGGGCGTGATCGCGGGATTTGAGCCCGCGGAGATCATGAAAGCCATCGCCATGCTGCTGAAGCAGATCCGCGCCGGAGAGGCCCGCCTGGAAAATGCCTACCGCTCGGTGGTGCGCCCGGAGGGAAATCCCCTGGCACGGGCACTGATGGAGGAAGTCCTTGTTCCCCGCACGGATATCTGGCGTGGGTTGGGCGTCATCCCGGAAAGCGGCTACGGCATCGCGGAAAAATACGCGCGTCACGACGCAGAGAAAAAGTTCGATATACGCATCGGAAAAGCAACGGTCAAGACAGCCTGCCGCTGCGGCGATGTCATCCGCGGCAAGCTGGACCCGAAGGACTGCCCCATGTTCGGGCGGGCCTGCGTGCCGGAAGACCCGGAAGGACCCTGCATGGTCTCCGCCGAAGGCGCCTGCGCCGCTGCGTATAAATATAGCGTATAGCTGCCGGGAGCTGCGCAGCAGCGTAGCCATCCGTAAGCTATACGCGTCATGAGGAGATAAATATGGAAGAAATCATTACCCTGGATTACGGCAGCGGCGGCAAAAAGACGTCCGCTCTGATCGCGGAGCGCATCCTGCCGGTCCTGCAAAATGATGCCCTGTCGGAGCTGGGGGACGGTGCGGTCATAGACGGCGCCGGGCAGCTGGTGTTTTCCACGGACAGCTTTGTGGTCAGCCCGTATTTCTTCCCCGGCGGTGATATCGGCAAGCTTTCGGTCTGCGGCACAGTAAATGATGTCAGCATGGCCGGGGGCGAACCGAAGTACCTGAGTCTTTCCTTTATTATAGAGGAGGGATTCCCGGTGCAGGATCTCGAAAAGATCCTGGCATCCATCCGGAAGACAGCGGATGAAGTGGGGGTACAGGTGGTCACCGGCGACACCAAGGTGGTGGAGCGGGGGCACGGAGACGGTATTTACATCAACACCTCGGGTATCGGCTTTCTGAAAACGCCCGGTCTTTCCCCGAAGAAGATCCGGGAGGGAGACGCCGTGCTGGTATCCGGTCCCATCGGAAATCACGGGACGGCGGTAATGCTGGCCAGAAATGATTTTCAGATGGAGGCGGATATCCGTTCTGACTGTGCGCCGCTGGCTGAGCCAGCGCTGGCGCTCGGCACCCTGGGAGAGGACCTGCGCGTCATGCGGGATCCCACCCGCGGCGGTCTGGGGACCACGCTGAACGAATTCATTGAGGACGGACGCTTCGGGATAGAACTTACGGAAAAGGAAATCCCGGTGGAGCCGGCCGTGAACATGGTCTGCGAAATGCTGGGGCTGGATCCCCTTTACTGCGCCTGCGAGGGACGCCTGATTGCCGTGGTCGCACCGGAACGGGCCGAAGAAGCGCTGAAGATCATGCAGGACTGCCCGGTCTCCGCCGGCGCCCGCATCATCGGCAAGGTAACGGCAGATCACCCCGGCCGGGTTGTCGTCCGCACCCCCTTCGGAGGCGGCCGCATCATCAGTAAGTTATCAGGGGCGCAATTACCGAGAATATGCTGAAAACAATGAGCCAAAGATACGCTGACATCGTGCTTGCATTAAACACATAGTACAATAAACCTAAAAAAATTTAAAAAGTAATAGGCCAATATAGAAATCTGTGATATAGTAATCTTGTTATGGCTATATGCTTAAATAAAGAAGGTGTTCCCGTTGTCGGGAACGCCGGAAAAACGGAATAGAAGGAGGAGCAATGCAGGAGTACAGAAAAATTTCCATCACAAAGGATGAGATCGTCCCGACGGCGGAACGCATGCGGAAGGCCGGTGTGATCCTGGCCATGATCCACGGCTATGTCATGGATGACGGCCGGATCAACATTTCGTATGAGTACCAGATCGACGACCGTATCGAGTCCTATACGATCGAAGGCGAAAATGTGCTGCCGACGATCTCTCATATTTACGACGAGGCCGCGGCCTGGCCGGAGAGAGAGCTGAATGAGCTGATCGATGTTACATTCGAGGGGCTGGACACCTCCAAGCGTCTGTTCATGCCGGACAACATGCTGGACGGCCAGGGACAGATCTTCGTCACTCCGATGGATGAACTGATCGAAAAAGTACACGGAAAGAAGAAGGAGGAGTAAGCGAAGTGGGCTATATTGTTCCGATCGGACCGTATCATCCGTCGCTGGAAGAACCGGTCCACGCAAGGCTGTATACCGAAGGTGAGATGATCAAAGATGCCGAGATCTTTATCGGCTACAATCACCGCGGCATCGAAAAGCTTGCGATGCAGAAAAACATTATTCAGACCATGGTGCTGGTGGAGCGCGTGTGCGGCATCTGCTCCCACTCCCACGCACTGACATTCGCGATGGCTTGCGAGAGCATCAGCGGCATCAAGGTGCCGAAGCGCGGCCAGTATATCCGCGCGATCATCGCGGAGCTGGAGCGCCTGCATTCCCACTATCTGTGGCTGGGCATCGCGCTGCACATCATCGGCCACGACAGCCTGTTCATGCATTCCTGGGATGACCGTGAGATCGTCATGGACGCCCTGGAGGAGCTGACCGGCAACCGCGTGAACTACGGCATGGTGACCTATGGCGGTTCCCGCCGGGATATCAGCAAAGAGCAGGCCGAAAACGTGCTTGCCATGCTGGATAAGCTGGAAGAGTCCAACAAGCGTCTGGCAGATTTCCTGCTGAACGATAAGACCGTGGCGCTGCGTACCCAGGGCGTCGGCGTGCTGACCACGGAGGATGCTATCCGCATTGGTGCCATCGGCCCTCACGCCAGAGCTTCGAACGTACCGGTGGACGTGCGTATTGATGCGCCGTACTGCTGCTACGATGAGTTCGATTTCCAGAAGGCCGTGTGGCCGAGCGGCGACGTATTCGCCCGCGTAGTGGTCCGTGTGCTGGAAAACTTCGAAAGCATCAAGATCATTCGTCAGGCCCTGGATTCCCTGCCCGCCGGCAAGATCAACATGGGGAACAAGGTTCCCACCATCAAGCCCGGCGAGTACATGAACCGTCATGAAGCACCCCGCGGTCAGCTTTCCTACAAGGTGGTGACCAACGGCACGGATAAGGTGGCCCGCGTGAGTATCCACGTTCCTACCTTTAAGAACGCGCCGACCGTGCCTACCATGCTTCGGAATAACTCCGTGGCGGACGCCGGCCTGATCATCGCCAGCATTGACCCTTGCTTCTCATGTATGGACCGCTAAGGCATGCATGAACTGGTCATTGTGGAGGGGATCCTGGAAACGGTGATCCCTGCCGTGCAGGAGCACGATGTGTCACGCATTCTTGCGATCCATCTGAAGATCGGAGAGCTTTCCGGCATTGTTCCGTCCTGCATCCATGAATACTTTTCCATCGCTTCCGCCGGCACCATTGCCGAGGGGGCGAAGATCATTATCGAAAATACGCCTATACGCATCCACTGTCCGGACTGCGGGAAGGATGGCATCATCCAGAAAGGGCAGTATGTCTGCCCGGCTTGCGGGAGCCCCCGGTTCCGCATCACCTCCGGAAGAGAGTATTATGTGGAAAGCGTGGAGGCAGAGTAACCTTTAGTAAACGAATGATTTCAGGAGGTAAACCTGTGAAAAAATCCAGTTTTCCGGCGGTGTTATCAACAGCCATTCTGTTATATCTGTTCTGGCTGCTGATCACAGGACAGATCGTATCGATCTTCCGCGGAGATTTCTCCGTCCAGGTTCTTATCGCCGGCGTGATCGTAAGTCTGCTGGTGGCAGTGTTCTCCGCGAGATTCTTCATCCATGAAAAGGCCTTCTATCTCTGGAACCCGATGAGACTGATCAACCTGCTGCTGTATGCGCTGATCATTTTCCCCATCGAGCTGGTCAAGGCCAATGTGGATGTGGCCATCCGCGCCCTCAAGCCCAGCCTTCCGGTCAACCCCGGTATCGTTAAAGTCCCGGTGGACGTCAAGTCCGAGTATGCCCAGTCCATGGTGGCAAACTCCATTACGCTGACGCCCGGCACCATCACCATGGATATCACTGAAGAAGACGGCCAGACCAACTACTACATCCATTGGATCGATGTAGCCACACAGGATCCCAAGGAAGCGGGAGACGCCATTAAGGGGACCCTGGAGAAATGGACAAGGAGGATATGGGAATGATGACCGAATTAGCCTTTTTTGCCATTTGCTTTGTGGTGCTGGCTTTCTGCCTGCTGATCCGCCTGATCCTGGGGCCTAGTGTGGCTGACCGGGCCGTCGCGGCGGATTCCATTGATATTCTGGCGGATATGGCGCTGATCCTGTTTGCCCTTTACAGCGGCAGAAGTGTTTTCCTGGATATCGCCTTTATTACGGCGCTGCTGGGATTCATCGGTTCCACCATCGTGGCCCGCTACCTGGAGGGAAGACTATGAGAATTGCAATTGATATTTTGATCGGAATCAGCGTTTTCTTCGCGTTTGCCGGTGTGGTGGGAATGCTCCGCATGCCCGATTCCTTCTGCCGCATGCAGTCCAGCACGAACATCTCCACCCTGGGGGTGCTGGGCGTGATCATCGGCGGGATCCTGTATGCCGCGTTTTTCCTGGGCGACGCCGGTATGGCCGTAAAGCTGGCGGGCATGGGCCTGTTCTATATTATTACCAGCCCCATCTCCGGCCATGCGATCTGCAAAGGTGCTTATAAGCACGGTGTCCGTCCCGAAAAGGAGATGGTGTGCGATAAGTACGGAGAGGATATGGTGGAAGAAGAATGAATATCGTATATGTATTAAACACTCTGGTGGTACTCGGTATTCTGATCTCCGCTGTCTGCGCGGTGGCGTTTGAGAATATCCTGTCCTCTGTCATCGCGCTGGGCGTGACCGGTGCCTTTATGGCGCTGGAGTTCATCCTGCTGCAGGCCCCTGACGTGGCCATCGCAGAGGCAGCCGTTGGCGCGGTGCTTTCCACAGCGATCTTTGTGATCGCCGTCAAGAAGACTACACCGAAGGAGGAGGAAGAGAAATAATGAAGAAAACAATCACCATTATGGCTCTCTTCATCATCCTGGTATGCGGTATCGCGGGTGTCAAGAGTGTCTATGACACCGGTACTGTGACCTACGACGGTGTGAAGAGAAATATTGATGTCGTGGAGCTGTACAACAACCCCACGGAATATGATGAGGCCGACCCGGACGGCGTGGCGGATATCATCGTCAAGGAAAACCTGGAAAAGACCATGGCGGCCAACAACGTAGCGGCGGTCGTGTTCGATTTCCGTGGCTTTGATACGCTGGGCGAGTCCTTTATCCTGCTGACGGCCATCGCCGGCTCCTTCGTGATCTTAAGCATCACCCGGAAGAAGAAAGGAGGCGCCGCGGAATGAAATTCAAAGAGGGAATTACCGAAAAGAACATCATCGTGAAATGCGGTGCAGATAAGTTCCTGCCTTTCGCGCTGGTCTTTGGTATTTACATCATCATGTTCGGAACCATCAGCCCGGGCGGAGGCTTCCAGGGCGGCGTAATCGTAGCTTCGGCTGCACTGCTGCTGTATCTGGGCTATGGATTTAACCTTGCGAAGAAGGCCATCAATACAGAGGTCCTTCGCGTAAACGAGGCCATCGGCGCGTCTCTGTACGTGGTCCTGGGCCTGATCGGTATTGTGGCAGGCGCCAATTTCTGCCGGAATATCTTCTTCAACAACGGCCAGGTGGGCGACCTGATCTCCGCCGGTACCATCACCTTTATGGGATATGCGGTCGGTTACAAGGTGCTTTGCGGCGTGGGCTTCCTGCTGCTGCTGATGCTCTCCATGCTGGCGCCAGGAGTCGATGAAGAAGAGGAAGCTGCTGAGGCAGCAGAGACTGCGGAGGAAGGAAAGGAGGACGTGAAATGATCTTAGTGAATTATGTAGCCTCGATCATCCTGATCGTTCTCGGCCTGTATACCGTATGTACCAAGAAAAACCTGATCAAGATCGTTCTGGGACTGGGCATCATCGATTACGGCGTGAATATGCTGATCGTGAGCTTTGGCTTCAATGAGGGAGGCACGGCACCCATCTACCAGATGTCCGATCTGTTAAACGGCGTAGCGCCTCATTTCTTTGTGGATCCCGTGCCGCAGGCCCTTACGCTGACCAGTATCGTTATCGGCGCCTGCGTGGATGCCATGGCGCTGTCCCTGGTCATCATGATCCACAGAAAATACAAGTCCGTGAACGCGGATGACGTGAGGAGGTTGAGAGGATGATGCAGCATTACCCGGTTCTTGCCGTTATGTTACTGTTCCTGGCAGCCTTCCTGGTAGAGATCTTCGGATCTAAGATCGCGGCTATCCGGAACCTGATCACGTTCGCGGCCTCCACCACGGCGCTGGTGCTGATCTACGCGCTGATCCCGGCCGTCATGCTTCGCGGCGAGATTATTTCCTACTGGATGGGCAACTGGGCACCGGTATCCGGCTATGCCATCGGTATCGGCTACGAGATCGATGCGCTGTCCCTGTTCTTTGCCCTGCTGGTGGTGACCACCTTCTGGCTGTCCGGCATCTATTCGTTCGGCTACATGAAGAAGGATCATCATCTGGGTCACTATTACACCCTGTACCTTATGCTTTCCGGTTCCGTGCTGGGCCTGGTAATGACGGGCGATATCTTCAACATGTTCGTTATGGTGGAGATCATGACCTTCGCTTCCGTTGCACTGACCGCCTTCCGGAATGAGAGCGAGGGCGCGCTGGAGGCGGGCTTTAAGTACCTGGTCATCGGGTCCGTCGGCTCCTCCTTCACGCTGGCCGGCATTGCGCTGCTCTACGGCGAATGCCACACCCTGAACATGGCACAGCTTTCCGCCATTCTTTCCGGCGGTCTGACCAAGAACTCCATGATGGCCATGGGCCTGATCATCGCGGGCTTTGGCGTGAAGAGCTATATCGTACCTTTCCACACACCGGCGGCGGATGCCTACGCAGTGGCCCCGACCTCTGTTTCCATGATCTTTTCCGGTATGGTAAACAAGGCGGGCGTGTACGGCATGATCCGTATGGTCTACATTGTATTCCGCGCCATGGATCAGAGCAGCGTACAGATGCTGCTGGCTGTCTTTGGTGCCGTGACCATGTTCGTGGGCGTTACCATGGCTCTGACGCAGCATGAGTTCAAACGTCTGCTGGCCTTCCACTCCATCTCCCAGATCGGATATGTGATCACGGCCATCAGTCTTGGCTCTGCCCTGGGCCTGACCGGTGGACTGTTCCACGCGCTGAACCACACCCTGTTCAAGGGCCTGCTGTTCCTGGCGGCCGGCGCCGTGCTGTATGCCACCGGCACCACCAACCTGGACAAGCTGGGCGGACTTTCCAAGCGTATGCCGCATACCACCATCTGTTTCCTGGTCGGCGCGGCTGCCATCTCCGGTCTGCCGCCCTTCAACGGATTTGCCTCCAAGTGGATCGTCTATCAGGCGGTCTATACCAATGCTGTGGAATCCGGCAATTTCCTGTATGTGATCATTACCGTGACGGCACTGATCGTTTCTGTGATGACCTTGGCTTCCTTCGTAAAAGTAACGCAGGCGGTCTTCTTTGGACAGCTGCGCGAAGAGCATAAGGAAGTTAAAGAGGTGCCCGCCATTATGCTGGTACCGATGTATATCATGGCTGCACTCTGCATCTGCGGCGGTGTATTCTACAATGTTGTGAATACATATCTGCTGGCTCCGGCCTCCGCGGCAGCGCTGAACGTGACCAATTATATTGACAAGATGATGGGCGAAGGATATGCGGATGCGGCCGGCGTGGTGAACATTCTGGCGAAGCCCGTGGAGTTCTCCTTCTGGAATCCCATCATGTGGCTGGTGCTCTTCGGCGTGGTGATGGCCGCTGCCGTGCTTGTAATCGTCTTTGGCGAGAACAGCCGCGGCAAGGTGCTGGTGCCTACCGAAAATGCAGATCCCAAGTATGCCACTTTCTTCTCCGGTGAAGAGGAGATGTTCTCCCAGGTGGGCGGCTCCGATCTGTTCTGGGGCTTCAAGAAGAACTGGCAGGGATATTACAAGGTCATGCAGGGCCTGCATTCCGGCATTGTAACTGATTATACGACCATGACGGTGGTGGCCACGGCCATTATTGTGCTGTGCTGCTTTGTCTTTATGCGCTAAGGAGGGAGGAAAGAAATGTTTACAACACAGACGTTATGGAATTTCTTCTATGTTCTGATCTTCCCGGGCGC
Organism: uncultured Lachnospiraceae bacterium; assembly: GCA_946537305.1. Taxonomy (GTDB): domain Bacteria; phylum Bacillota; class Clostridia; order Lachnospirales; family Lachnospiraceae; genus UBA3305. The sequence continues at coordinate 12,613 of CAMNFR010000039.1, forward strand.
CCTGTTTACCGCCGTGGTAGGACTGTTCCTGGCAGGTATTGACCGCAAGGTGATCGCGCACATGCAGCACCGCATCGGTCCGCCTATCCGCCAGCCCATGTATGATTTCTTTAAACTGATGGGCAAGGAGACCATCGTTCCGGCGCGCGCCAACAAGATCGTTTTCCTGGGCGCCCCGGTGGTGGGCTTCATCAGCCTGGCAGTGATCATGCTGTTCATCCCCATCATGGGCTTTACGGCCTTTTCCGGCAACGCCGACCTGATCGTTATCCTGTATCTGATCACCATCGGCGGCGTAGCGCTGATCGTGGGCGGTTCCTCTTCCGGTTCTCCCTATGCCGGCATCGGTATCTCCCGTGAGATGGTCACCATGATGTCCTACGAGCTTCCCTTTGTGCTGGTGCTGCTGGCCGTGGCTCGTAAAGTAGGCGGCGACTCCCTGGTGTTCTCCATGGAAGCGATCGCTGAGTGGCAGGCCGTGAATGGAAGCCTGGCGTTCCACTGGAGCATGATCCCCGCGGCCCTCGCGATGCTGCTGGTCATCCCCGCGGAAGTCGGCATGCAGCCGTTCGACGTGGCGGAGGCCGAGACCGAGATCTGCGAAGGTCCCCTGATCGAGTACTCCGGCGCAGCCCTGGGCATGTTCAAGCTGAACACGGCCATGAAGATGGCCATCATGACCGGCCTGTTTACCTCTCTGTTCTTCGGCGGTTTCCGCACCGGTATGATGTGGTCTGACGTGGCCCTGTTCGTGATCATCTGCATGGTGGTCACCCTGGTGTGTATCACGACCATCCACGCGGTGACGGCAAGACTGAAGATCGAGCATCTGTTCAAATTTTTCTGGACCTTTGTTTCCGGCCTTGCCCTGGCGAGCCTGATCCTGGCCTGGATGGGACTGTAAGGAGGGGTGGAAATGTTTAAAAAACTGATCGATAAGAGCGCAGCAAAATCTCCGTGGATCTATCATATCAACACCGGATCCTGCAATGGCTGCGATATTGAACTGGTGGCCTGCCTGACTCCCCGCTATGATGCTGAAAGATTCGGCTTCAAGCTGGCCGGCACCCCCAGACATGCTGATATCGTGGTAATCTCCGGCCCGGTGACCTCCCAGTCCAAGGAGCGTCTGATCCGCACCATCGCCCAGGTTCCCGAACCGAAGTGCGTGGTGACCGTCGGGTCCTGCCCGCAGTCCGGAAATGTCTTTAAGGGAAGCTATTCCGTAGAGGCGCCGGTGGAGCAGTATGTACATGTTGACGTCGCGGTTGCCGGCTGCACGCCGAAGCCCGAAGCCATAATGGAAGGTCTGTACAAAGCAGCCCTGCTATTAGAAAAGAAGAGGGAGGCCATGCACAAATGATGTTCCCTTTTTTGAAAACAGCGATTACCAATCTGTTCCGTGAGCCCGCCACCGAGGTGTTCCCGAACCCCGAGGCGGAGGGCCTGGGCGAGTACCGCGGACGCATTGCCTTCAATCCCGAGTCCTGCGTGGACTGCGGCGAGTGCATTAAGGTATGTGCGCCTATCGCCATCACCCGCACGGAGGAGCCGGCGGAGGGCGGCGTGAATATCACCCGTTCCTTCGACCTGACCTCATGTACCTTCTGCGGTACCTGTCAGGATTTCTGCGAGGAAGGCTCCATCAAGCTGACCAAGGACTACCACATGGTAGCCGAGGATCCCGCCGATCTGGTGGTCTCCGGCGTTACGTTTAAGAAGGATATCCCCGGTCACATCTTCTGCGACCTGTCCGGATGTATCTTCTGCGGCATCTGTGCCAAGACCTGCCCGCAGAGCGTCATCACGGTGGACCGCAAGACCAAGACCTGGAAGATCGATTACGAAGGCTGCGTAAAGTGCGGCAAGTGTATCACCAAGTGCCCGAAGAAGGTCCTTTCCTTCAGCGAAGAAGAGATGGTCTATCCGGAGCCCGCAGCGGAAGCAGCGGCACCGGCAGAAGAGGCCGGCGGCGAGCTGACCTGCGATCTGGAGAAGTGCATCTACTGCGGCATCTGCAAGAAGAACTGCCCGCAGGACGCCCTCGAAGTGGACCGCAAGACCAAGACCTGGAAGGCAGATCACGAAAAGTGCGTACAGTGCGGACTTTGCATCGACAAGTGCCCGAAGAAAGCCCTGAGCTTCGGCGGTGCGGCTGAGCAGGCTGCCCCCGCGGAGAAGGCTGCTCCGGCGGCTGGAGCAGCAGCTGGGGTTGCTGGCACGTCTGGTGCTGCCGGCGCAGCGGATAAGCCCGCGGCTCCCAAGAAGGCTGCCAAGCCGAAGAATCCGCCGGAATATTCCGAGGGTGGAGATGACGACCTGATCTGCGATCTGGCCAACTGCATCTACTGCGGCATCTGCAAGAAGAACTGCCCGGTGGACGCCATCGAAGTAGACCGCAAGACCAAGACCTGGAAGGTAGATCATGACACCTGCATCCAGTGCGGTATGTGCGTAGAGAACTGCCCGAAGAAGGTACTCAGCTTTGGCAAGCCCGCGGAAGAAGCGGCCCCCGCTGAGGGTGCTGCGGAAGCTGCCCCTGCGGCTGCGACAGCTGGTGCTGGTGCGGTAGCTGCGACTGCGGCGACTGCAAGTGCTGCCCCTGCTGAGAAGGCTGCTCCGGCACCTGCAAAGGCAGAGGAAGAAAAGCCCGCCGGCCCGCCGCCCGAATACTCCGAGGCGGAAGACGGCCAGCTGCAGTGCCACCTGGCAGACTGCATCTACTGCGGTATCTGCGCGAAGAACTGCCCGATGGAAGCTATCACCGTTGATCGTAAGACCAAGACCTGGAAGGTCGATTACGACAAATGCGTCATGTGCGCCATCTGCAACGACAAGTGCCCCAAGAAAGCGCTCGACTTCAAGTAAGGGCTAAGTCAGACCAAGTAAGACCAAGTAAGACCAAAACAGAGGTCTTCAGGTCAGAGGTTTTGAAAAAAGAGAAGAGGCTGCGAAAAACGAGAAATTCGTTTTTCGCAGCCTCTTGAATTTTCATCCGGTCGGCGGACATTTTGAAGATGCTGGGATGCTTGTGCTCTGAAATATGTACATGTGCAAAATGGAGGACTATTACGGAGGTTACAACCCATATAAAGTGGAGAATCTTAAAATAAGTCAACTGTCTTCTGGATTATGGGCAAATTTCTGTGGTGCCTAAGAAATTACAACCCGAGATGGTCTAAAGATGTTTCATATTTATGCTATTATTTTATGGGTGCGGGTTGTAAGTTTTTTGCAAGATGCTATTTTTGCACATGTTCCCTAAGACTGAAGCCTGGAAGCTAGTATTTTGAGATTACTCTGGGTTGTAAATTCTCTCAGCTTCCTTGTGTTTGAACAATTGCTGCTCAAATGCTTTTCTCAAGGGGATAGACCAGCCCGCTCTCAAATGCTTTCCACAAAGGGGTAGACCAGCTCGCTTTATAATTTTTCCTCGAAAGGATAGACGAGCCCCATCTGCCGTCTGCATTCGTCCAGCAGGACCAGCACATCCAACGTGGCCTGCGGGGGAACGTAAGCACTGAAATTCCGTCCTTCGCGAATTTCGGAGGCGACCAGATCGAACTCGTTCAGATAGCCGCCGTCGCCGCGGAAAACTTCATTTCCGCCAGATGTTCTTACCAGCTTTGCCTGCTTCGCGAAGTGGAACCACTTCTGCCTCAGCTTTGCCTTGTCTCCGCGCAGCTGCAGATACTCGGTGCCATAGAAATCATCCATGGAAACAGTGGCCCGCCACACCTTCCCGCCGGGATACTTCATATAGATTTCTTCCTTGTGGTCCACGCCGTCCCGGACATCACCCCGGCAGAGGATGGACTGCGGACGTCCGAACAGGCGGTAGATATAGGTGACCGGGTAGATGCCGATATCCAAAAGGGCGCCGCCGGCGGCGTTGGGATCGGTCAGACGCCCGCCGTTCTTGCCGATGGGCACATGATAGCTGATAAAGACTTCCTGCATCTCACCGAATTCTCCGCTGTCCACCCAGTGCTTTACCTGCCTGGCGACGGGCGAAAACCAGGTCCACATGGCTTCCGCTACATACACATTCCGTTCTTTTGCCAGGGTAAACAGTTCCCTGGCTTTTTTGACGTCGGTCGTGAAGGGCTTCTCGCACAGCACCGGTACGCCCAGCTCTATGGCTAGTTTTACATATTCATAGTGAGAACTGTGGGGCGTCACAACGTATACACCATCCACATCTTCAGCGGAAATGGCCGCCGCAACATCCTCATAAGCTGTGCCGCCGTAAACAGCGGCAAATTCCTCTGCTTTCTCAAACCGGCGGGAATAGACCGCCGTCACTGCATGCCGCCCGCTGCGGCAAATCTCCCGCGCGACCTGATGAGCCAGCGCCCCGGTCCCGATAAAACACCAACGAAACATAGATGATACCTCCTGCAAATATATTTCTCCGCTGAATACACCGCTGCTTTCTTCGAATGTAGCTGATACATGTATGGCTGTCAAGTACAATACATTTTTGGTTTTAGACCCGGTGAATTTTTGCTCAGCACTACAAAATACGAAGCCTACAACCGGTTGCTATTTCTGCTCTTATATTATAAAATGATAAAAATGACTGGGGGGGATACAGCATGACAGAAAGAACCTATGATACGCCCTGCGGCACGATTCACTACTGGACTAATCAGGAGACGACGTGCGATGGACCAACGCTGGTGTTCCTGCCAGGCCTGACTGCGGATCACCGTCTGTTTGAGAAGCAGATCGCCTACTTTCAGGATAAATACCGGGTTTTTGTATGGGATGCGCCGGGGCATGCGGCCTCGTGGCCGTTTCGGTTCGAATTCGACCTGATGGATAAAGCCCTCTGGCTGGATGAGATCCTTGTTCGTGAGGGCATGGATGCACCCGTGATCATCGGACAGTCCATGGGTGGTTATGTGGGACAGACCTATTCACAGCTGTTCCCGGAAAAGCTCCGCGGGTTCATTTCCATCGATTCCGCTCCGTTGCAGCGCGAATATGTGACGGCGGCGGAGATATGGCTGCTGGCCAGGATGGAGCCGGTCTATCGTTACTTCCCCTGGAAATGGCTGCTGAAGACCGGCACGAACGGTGTGGCCGTTACCAAATACGGGCGGCGGCTGATGCATGAGATCATGATGGTCTACGACGGTGATCAGGAGCGTTATGCGAAGCTATCCGGTCACGGATTCTGCATGCTGGCAGATGCCATGAAGGCCGATCTGCCTTATGAGATCCGCTGTCCGGCCCTGCTGATCTGCGGCGAAAAGGATCATGCAGGTTCCTGCATCCGGTATAATAAGGCCTGGCACAGGAAGAGCGGTATCCCCATCCGATGGATCAAAAACGCGGGCCATAACTCCAACACGGACCGGCCGAAGACCGTCAATCATTTGATCGAACAATTTACAGAGAGGAAAGTAAAAGTATGAAGAAAGCAGTGAGCCAAGTGGCTATGCAGACGGACGTGCTCGCACGTACGGATGAATGGACATTTGGCGAACGCGAAAACATGAACATGTAGGCCGATCAGGCCGGAATGTGAATGTTTTCAGCATGGTGGGAGTGCGAAGCACGGAGCCATGCGCGGCTTTCTTCATACTCATCTGTGGAAGAATTACATGGGAGGCAAGTATGAGAATTCTTTTCATCCGGCACGGCGAACCGGATTACGAGCATGATACGCTGACCGAAAGAGGCTGGCGGGAGGCGGAGCTGCTGTCGGAGCAGATCGAATCGCTTTCGCCGGGAGAGATCTATGTGTCCCCGCTGGGCCGGGCCCGCGACACGGCGTCCTGCAGCCTGAAGAAGCTGGGGCGGGAAGAGATCATCCTGCCGTGGCTGGAAGAGTTTGCGGCCCGGGTGGATCCGAATCTTTCGGAGGAGGTCCGGCAGGCTTACGCGACCGAATTGAAGATGGTGGATGGCCGTTATAAGCCCCGCATCGTGTGGGATATCCTGCCCTCTTACTGGACGGAGCATGCGGAATACTATCATCCGGAGGACTGGCGTAATTCGGAGATTGTCCGATGCAGCGACATGGTGGAGCAATACGATAAGGTATGCGCCGGGCTGGATGCGCTGCTGGCGGAGCACGGCTACGTGCGGGAGGGCAGACACTACCGCGTGGAAAAGAGCAGCAGTGATACCATCACCTTTTTCTGCCATTTCGGCATCACTGCCGTCATGCTGTCCCATCTGTGGAGCTGCTCACCTTTCATCACACTGCAGCACACCGTGACTGCGCCTACCTCTGTCACGGAGATTTTTACCGAGGAGAGGCAGCAGGGCATCGCCGACTTCCGACTTACGCGCCTGGGCGATGTATTCCATCTGACGTCAGCCGGTGAAAAACCGTCCTTCCACGCGAGATTCTGCGAGAGATACGAAAATACAGAAGAAAGACACTAAATATTTTCTCTTGTATTTCTCTGAGAACAAACTATAATAAGACAACAGTCTGCCCGGTCGCTCATAAGCGTCTGAGGTGGGCTGTTTCTTTGTTTTTGGAGAGGGTGGTTTATCATGGTTACTTTTATGTCGATTTCCATTGCGCTGTTCGCGGGGCTGATGTTTACGCGTCTGTTCAAGATGATGAAGCTGAATTTCCCGGATGTAACAGCGTTCCTGCTGGCGGGACTTCTGATTGGCCCGTACGGACTCGGGCAGCTGGGCATCCGCGGCATTGGTTTTGTCACGATGGAGGATGTGCAGTCTGTAGGCATTATCAACACCACAGCGCTGGGCTTTATCGCCTTTGCCATCGGCAGTGAATTCCGGCTGAGCGAACTGAAGCACAATGGGCGGGCTGCTACCGTCATCGGTATTTTTCAGGCTGTGGTAGCCTCTGCGATGGTGGATGTAGTGCTGGTGGCGCTGCATTTTGTACTGGGGGAAGAAATCCTTCCGCTGACCGTGGCGATCGTACTGGGTGCGATTGCTTCCGCCACAGCGCCGGCCGCTACGCTGATGGTCGTTCGCCAGTATAAGGCGCATGGTCCTCTGACCAAGCTGCTGCTGCCCATCGTCGCGCTGGATGACGCAGTGGGACTGGTCATCTTTTCTGTATCTTTTGGTGTGGCCAGAGCCATGCAGGGCGGAAATCTGGATGTGATTTCCATCGCCGTAAATCCTATGCTGGAAATCATCGGCTCCCTGGTGCTGGGCGGACTGCTGGGCGCGGTCCTGTCCCTGATCGAGAAGCTCTTCTTCTCGAACTCCAACCGTCTTTCGATGACCATCTCCTTTGTGTTCATGACCATCGCTCTGTCGTACCTGGAAATCCCCATCGGACCGGTGACGCTGTCCTTTTCCGCACTGCTGGTGTGCATGATGCTGGGGACGGTCTTCTGCAATATGAGTGAGTATTCAGAGGATATCATGGGCCGCGCGGAGCGCTGGACAGCGCCTCTGAACGCCGCGTTCTTTGTGCTGAGCGGCGCGGCGCTGGAGCTTTCCGTGTTCCGTAACCTGAGCTATGTGATGATCGGCATTGTGTATATTCTGGTGCGTTCGCTGGGCAAATATTTCGGCGCACGCCTCAGCAGCTCCGTGATGGGCTGTGACACGAATGTGCGGAAATACCTGGGCATCACGCTGCTGCCGCAGGCCGGCGTGGCCCTTGGCATGTGCAATCAGGCACAGGCACTGGGAGCCTTTGACGGCACCATCATCCGTAACGTCACACTGTTCGGCGTACTGATCTATGAGCTGGTAGGACCGCTGATGACCCGGAACGCCCTGCAGGCGGCCGGAGAGATCGCGCCGGTGCCGGAGCACAAAAAAGACAGGAAGAGATTCCAGAAACAGGGGAAATAGGCGTCCCTGCAAGAAGGCGTTCTTGCAAGAAGAATTCCTGTTGCGAATGTAATAATAATGGCGTTTTGACGTAGTGATCTTTATATGTTAAAATCATAGAAATATACGCCCCGCGAGGATGCGCAGAGGTTCGGTGAGGCTGTTTGTCAGCTGAAGCTGGCCTGAATCCAGTGTCAAGAATCGCGAGCAATTCTTAAATCTGTGAGAACGCACAGGAATTTGGTACGAAAATGTGTCTGCTAAGATACCTCTGAATCCTGTGTCAATGAAAGGAGTTTAGCATGATCAAGGATCTGGCAATCAAGAGCCGCAGTTACCGCGGCTATGATTCTTCCCGCAGGATTTCCCGGGAAGAGCTGTTGGAATTTGTGGATGCGGCACGGTTCGCGCCTTCCAGCGTGAACGGACAGCCCTTCCAGTATGTTCTGGCGTGGAAGAAGGAAGATGTGGACCGCATTCAGCCGCTGACGGGATGGGCCAGGGCGCTTCCGCAGAGAAAGCTGCCGGACCCGGGGAAGGAGCCGACAGCCTTTGTGGTGATCTGCCAGAACACCGAGTGGGATGCGGATCTGAAGCGCTACCTGAAGGATGTAGGTATCGTGGCGCAGACCATGCTGCTGGCCGCGGCCGAGACCGACCTGGGCGGCATCATGATCGGCAACTTCAGCCCTGTGCGTGTGGCAGAGGCGCTTTCACTGCCGGAAAATCTGGTGCCCATGCTCATCGTGGCCTTTGGAAAGCCGGATGAGAAGATCGTCCTTACAGAGGTCGGCCCGGGCGAGAACATCCGCTACTACCGCGATGAAAATGATGTACACTATGTGCCCAAACGCAGACTCGCGGACATCGTGCGGGATGCCTGATGACCGGAGAAATGAACCGGAATGCCTCGGTGACCGGTGTCCAACATGGTAATCTGTAGGATGGGTGTGAAATGTGCAAAATGAGTCCGCGTCCGTAGATTTACAACCCGACTCATACAGGAACGTAGCGCTCGCAGCCCGGAAATTCTTCGGAATGTTCAAACTGAACAAGTCTATATATATTTACAACCCAAAATCCAACCGGAAATTCTGAGTCCGGCTGGATTTTGGGTTGTAAAGCTTCTGGGAAAGTCTGATTTTGCCCAATTCCGGGAAAACACAACGATTTCTTCGGGATTTCCCGGAAATTTCCAGAAGATTTGGGTTGTAAATTTCCGGGAAGGTGGGATGTTTGAACAAAAATTTCCGGATCAGCGGCAGACGCCCTGGGAACAGGTTGCATCTCGGATTATAAACTGGTAATGGAACTGTCTGAACTGCTGAAAGCTGTTCCTGAATTGAAAAGTTAAATTCCAGTTCAGGCCTCACCAGGCTGGAACTTAGTTC
>CAMNFR010000040.1 GCA_946537305.1 uncultured Lachnospiraceae bacterium
GCGGAGTACTGGTATTCCGGCATGACAGCCGGTCCGCAGGCGCCGGTGCCGATGCCTTGCTGGAAGGCCTGGATGGTCACGTAGGTGCCGGTGCGGTGTTCGTCCTCACGGTGTTTCATTTTGCAGAGGGCGCGGTCGGAGTAGGGCTTGATTCCCAGCTCGAAGGGTTTGCCGACGGCCCGGAAGGTGACCTTCACCTTCCCGTCGCTGACGCTTGCCACGGTGCAGTCGCAGCGGTTTCCGCTTTCCTGCGGCTTGATATTCGGCTCGGTCATGTCAGCTACCCGGCAGGATACCTCTCCGATGGGGAACTGGTCCTTCATGTCGCAGTAGCTTTCGCCGGTCCTTCCGATATATTCCACCGCGTCAAAGACCTCATGCAGACGGAAGCATTTGCCAAAGCGGGGAACAATTCCGCCGCCGCCCGTGCAGTGCAGCCTGCTGGTGACCAGGATTCCCTCCGGCGTTCCCTCGTAGGTATCCGTCACCGTGAATTTTGCCTTTCGGTTGGTGACCTTTGTGACCACGCGGTAGCCGTTCGCCGTCTTTTCGGAGGAGATGACTTCCTCTTTCTGAGCGATGTAGGGCTTCATGGTATTCCGGAAGAACGGATCGGTATCATTATCGGTGGCCGCGCGGTAGAGGAGCGTGCTCTGCTTGGCGCTGATCATCTTTCTCCCGTTCGGAAGCTTCAGTGTGAAGGCGCCGTCCGTCACGGTGCAGTTTGCCGTAATGGGCTCAGTCTGCGGTGCAGCGGGCACTTTCTGTGCGATAACGATCTCTTCTTCGGAGACAAGCCGTCCTGTTTTTGTGTCCACGGCGGATACGATGACGGAAAGATTGCCATCGATTTCCTTCCCGGGATCCACGTCCACGCGCACTTTTGTGAGCGGTGCCGCGGACGCGCGTACGGTCTGCGATGTGCCGTCGTTCCAGCGGAAGGTCAGTTCGTAGCGGTCCGCATCCGAAAATCCGGTAGTGTTGAACAGCTCAAAGGTGTTTCCGGAGATATGCGATACCCGGATGGGGCGGTAGATGAACCGGATGATCTTCGCGCCGACGGAAGGCGTGCGGTCCGGGTAGAACATGCCGTCCACACAGAAGTTCCGGTCATGGCTCCACTCGCCGTGGTCGCCGCCGTAGGTATAGCTGCCGTCCTCGTGAAGCACCGCGTGATCGATCATTTCCCAGACACAGCCGCCCATCAGGCTGTCGTATTGATAGACTTCCTGCCAGTAGGCCTCCGTATTGCCGGGGCCGACGCCCATGGCGTGGGCGTATTCGCACATAAAGTACGGCCGGTCATTCAGCCGTTTCTGCTTGCGGCATTTTTCCCCGACATCGTGGACCATCTTCACGCTGGGGTACATCTCGCTGCCCACGTCGTAGGCCTCCCGCTTGCAGTGGATGGCGCTCTCGTAGTGCACCGGAAGGTTGGAATGCTTCTTCAGATAGCGGTACATCACATCCGTGTTGTGGTAGCCGCCGGCTTCATTTCCCAGGCTCCACATAACGATGGCCGTATTTCCGTGAATCTTGTCGCGCTGGTACAGGCGGGTGATGCGATCCAGGTAGTGCTTTTCCCACTTGGGGTCATGGCTGATGGAGTTGTAGGTCGGCGGGATCTGGTGGGCAAAGGTGCCGTGGGTCTCCAGGTCGTTTTCGTCCACAATGTAGACGCCCAGCTCGTCCGCCAGCTCCAGCAGCAGCGGATCGGGCGGATAGTGAGAGGTCCGGATCATATCGATATTGAATTCCTTGCAGAGCAGGACATCGCGTTCGATCTCATCGGGCGTCATGGTGTATCCGTTCGTCGGACTGGTGTCGTGATGGTTCACCCCGTGGAATTTCAGCTTCCGGCCGTTGACCAGGAAGACATCCCCGCGGATCTCCACCGTGCGGAAACCGATCTTTTCCTTCACGCAGGAGGTGACGGTCTCGTAATAAATGTTGTACAGAACGGGATCTTCCGCGTTCCATTCTGTGACGTCCAGATCGTCAAAGGTCACAGCGGCCAGATAGCTGCCGTCCGCCTGTTTTTCGGCTGCCGCCGCGGCGGTTTTCTGCAGGCCGTTCCCTTCCAGCGTGAAGGTCACATCGGTCCCGGAGAAGGTGCGGGCCGTCAGCTTCAGCGAATAACCATTCGCTGTTTTTTTCGTTTTGGCGTCGATATCCGTGAAATCCGTCGGCTCGCTGATCCGCAGCAGCACATCCCGGAAGATACCGTTGTTCCGGAACATGTCCTGATCCTCCAGATAGGTACTGTTGCACCAGCGGTGCACGACCACCAGGATCTCATTCTTCCCCTTCAGAAGCTTTCCGCTGAGATCAAATTCCGCGGTGTTGTGCGCGCCCTCGGAATAGCCGATGAACACTCCGTTCAGGTAGAGATCCATACAGCTGGCGACGCCCATGAAGGAGATGATCACGTTCTTTGTCTCGTCTTCAATATCAAGATCTCTGCGGTAGACCCCGACGAAATTGTATTCCTCTCCGGGATCCTTATAGCGGAGGCTGATCCCCTGGTCGCATCCCATCCAGGAAAAAACCTTCCCGACCTTATCCAGCGTGGGGATGACCGGCGGCTTGTAGGGGAACTGGTAGCGGATATTGGTGTAGAAGGGCTTATCGTACCCCCGGAACTGCCAGCAGGCGGGCACATCGATGGAATCGAAGGAGACCTGCTCCGTATCCAGAACGGGGGCAAGCTCCGCCGGTCTGGGATAGAACTTAAAATCCCAGACTCCGTTCAGGCACTGCACCTTCTCGGAGGCGTAGCGCTTCTCCTTGGGAGCGGCCGCATCCGCCTGCGCCCGGTCAGGGTAGGGGATAAAGTAGGTCCGCCCCGGCAGTTTGTTTACTTCAAAGGTTTCAAACGTACAATAGTTTTTGGTGTTGATTAGATATTTCACAAGGGCTCTCCTTTTTACGCGCCTGATGTAACAGGTATCCTGATGCCCGGCACAAAATGGCCATTGAGCATCGCGACATTATTATAACAAAAAGCAGAAGAAGAGACAAGACCCTGACTATTGCGATGGTTGTAGCGTTATCAGGCAGCCTTGGAGATTGCCGTAGACAGCACAGCTTGTTTATTCGGTGGAAATCGACTCGGGTGCGACCGAATAAAGCTTGCAATACACTGCCCCTGGTGTTATAATTTACTCGGAGCAAATCGAGTCGGAGGTGATCGAATGAAGTTTTATGGGCGTCAGCCGCAGAGAAAACTGCTTAGGCAAATGCTTTCGCGGGATGAAATGCAGACGGTACTGATCTACGGAAGACGCCGGGTCGGAAAGAGTGAGTTGATCAAACAGGTACTCCGTGAAGAGAAGATCACCGGCATCTATTATGAGTGTAAGGAAACAACGGAAAAGAACAATGTAGACAGTCTCGCAGAGCTGATCGGCGAAGCTTTTCATTTCCCCAAGCCGTCTTTTGGCAGCATCGAGGAACTATTACAGTATTTGTTTGAAAAAGCGATAGAGATGAGAATCGTGCTGGTGTTGGATGAGTATCCTTATCTGCGCGCGGCAGTTTCCGGACTAGACAGTATTCTGCAGAGTCTGATTGACAGATACCGGGATATATCCGGGCTCAAATTCATTGTCTGCGGTTCCCACATAGACATTATGAAGTCTTTGTTAGATTCACAGAATCCGTTATATGGACGAATAGACAGAACGATCGATCTGCAGCCCATGGATTATTATGAGTCTGCTCTCTTTTATGAATCCTTCAGCCCGGAGGATAGAGTACGCCTCTACAGTGTTTTCGGAGGGATACCACATTATAACCGGCTGATCGACCCAAAATGCAGCGTGCAGGAGAACGTGACAGAGCTGATTGCTTCGACAGGTGCCAGGCTTGAAAATGAAGTGTCGATGTATCTTCGCTCGGAGATATCGAAGATTACCAATGCAAATGAAGTGTTCGAGACGCTTGCGAAAGGTTTTTCCAGGTTTTCAGATATCCTGTCGCAATCACATGTGAGCAGCAGTCCCACGCTTGTGGATGTGCTGGATAAGCTGATCCGTATGGGGCTGGTCAGAAAAGAAACGCCTATCAATGATGCGAACAACCGGCGTAAGGCAGGATACTATATTGCGGATCAGCTCTCACTGTTTTACTACAGGTACTGCTTCCGCTATGCCTCGCAGCTGAGTGTCATGGATCCGGAAATCTTTTATGAACGCTATATACGGGATGATTTTGAGACCCGGTACGTGCCAGCGGCGTTTGAAGAAGTATGCCGGCAGTATCTGATCAGGAAGAACCGGGCAGGTGAGCTCGACGAGTCTTTTGGAAGGATCGGGCGATACTGGTATGACGATCCGAAAACTAAAACAAACGGCGAATTTGACATTGTAACGGAAGATTCCAGGGGCTATGTGTTCTATGAGGCGAAATTCCGTTCTGAACCATTGAGCGAAAGCAGGATCCGTCAAGAGATTCTGCAGGTGCAAAAGACGGGACTTCATTGTTACAAATATGGATTTATTTCACGTTCCGGTTTTGATGCGGAAGCGAAGGAAGATTTGGAACTGATCAATCTGGAACAACTTTACGAATGATCGCGCAGATTGCAGGGATAAGGAGGGAAAGATCATGAAAACATTGATAGAACTCTATGATGAGAGACCGATCGAAAATGTGCTGGGCACGGAGATGTTCCATCCGGAGGAGACAATTCTGATCTGCCCTCCGGAGGTGGACGCGGACCGGGGCCTGAAGGAGTCTCTGAAGAAATACTTTGCGTACCGCGGCTGTGATGTAAAGCTGACCTTTGTGCCGGCCAGCCTGCTGGATGCTTCCAAGGTGAGCAGAACGATCCAGAAGATCCTGGAGACGCATGAGGACTGTGCCATCGATATTTCCGGCGGCACCGACGCGGCGCTTTTTGCGGCGGGAGCGGTCTCCGGGGAGACGCCGGTCTATACGTACAGCCGGAAGAAGAACGCCTTTTTCGATATCTATAATGCACCCTTTGCCAGGAGCCTTCCCTGCACCATCCGTCTGGATGCCAGATCCTGCTTTCTGATGGCCGGCGGGACACTGCTTCCGGGCCGGGCGGATAATGAAACGCTGAAGGATCGGCTGCCCCAGATCGACCGGCTGTTCGCGGTCTTTACGGAATTTAACCGGATCTGGAATCGCCAGATCAGCTATATCCAGCGTATCTCCTCCGCGGAGCCCGGCGTGCTGGACGCGTCCGGCGACCGCACGGCGAAGGCGGATAACCGATATGTGACAGCCGATGAGGAACTGTTCCGTGCGCTGGAGGAGGCAGAGCTGATCAGAAATCTGGCGATAGATGACAAGAAGGTCAGTTTCCGTTTCCCGGATGAGACCGTGCGGTTCTGGCTGCGGGACGTGGGATCCGTTCTGGAATTGCAGGTGTACCGCGCCTGCCTTGAGGCGGGGATTTTTGATGATGTCGTCTTGAGCGCCATCGTAAACTGGAACGGCGGCAATACGCAGCGGGATTCGGTGACCAATGAGATCGATGTGATGGCGGTCAAAGGCGTACAGCCGCTCTTTATCAGCTGCAAGACCTGCGAAATAAAAACAGAGGCCCTGAACGAACTGGCGATCCTCCGCGACCGCTTTGGCGGAAAAGGTTCCCGCGCCATGATCGTGACCTCCGTCTCCGCCACAAAGAGCAGGAGCCCGATGCGGCGAAGAGCCGCCGAACTGGGCATAGAGGTGGTCGAGCGGAACGAACTTTCTCTGAAACGGCTGGTCGAGCGGGTGAAAGTCGCATCAGACGCAATGAAGTAAATGAGAAATCGGGGACAGATTCTCTGGTCCGCGGGATCTGTTTCCCGCACGCCGGGTATGGATTTATCGTCGGCTATTTTTACGGAAAAACATTAGAATACAGGAAGCCGCAGGAAAAGTGGAAAGGATTTGCGCTGGCACTGTTTTTCCACGGATTGTACGACTTCTCCCTGTCGGAGCAATTCCATGCCGCTGATGCCAGAAAAAAGATGTTAATGTAGTTGATCTGTGTTATAATCATGGAATACCAAAACATTTCCGAAGGAGATTACGGTTATGAAAACAAGACAGCTTATATCCTCCCGCATTTTGTTCCTTCTGGCGGCCATTCTGGCGCTGACGGTCATTCCGCAGGGGATTTCTGCGGCTACGATGTATCTGCCGGATGTGACGGCTGCCATGGCGAAGCCGGCCTACTGGTCCGCGAAGGAACCGGCGCCGGATGAGGTACTGGCGACGCCGGAGGAGATCCGTGAGATCAACCAGGCTATCATCGCCGGGAAGGGCACCGGCGCGTGGGATATGTCTACGTGGTCTAAGGACACGTATAACGGGATCGAGCGGAACGCGTCTCTGAAGAAGGCGGCCGAATCCGATGCATCCTACACCTATAGCGGCCTCGGGGCCAAGTATAAGGACGGCGTAAAGCTGACCACCTATGCGGAGGCGCTGGAAAAGCTCTATCAGCCGCTGATCGATAACTGTCAGGATCCTGACGCGGCCGCGTCCATGCCGACGCTTTATGCGATCTGCACCACGCGCACGACGCTTCGGAGCTTCCCGACCGACCAGCCGCTGCCGGATGATCCCAGCGATCCGGACTTTGATACGCTGTATCTGACCGCGGTGTCCGTGGGCGAGCCCCTTATCCTGCGCGGCAAGTCCGCCGACGGCAAATACTACAGCGCGAACACAAGTTACCTGGGGGGCTGGGTTCCCGCCAAGGATGTGGCGATCTGCAGCGACCGGGCGGAGTGGCTGGCGGCCTGGAATTTCAGCGATGACCAGTCTCTGGTCGTGACGACCGATAAGATCTACACCGAGGATTCAAACTATGCCCCGGAGACCGCGAACCGTCTGCTGACAATGGGCGTGCGCCTGCAGCTGGCCGACCGCGCGGACTGGGCCGGGAAGATCAGCAACCGCTATGCGTACAACAATTATGTAGTCTGGATGCCGGTCCGCTTAGACGACGGCAGCTTTAAGAATCAGCTGGCGCTGATTTCTGAACACTGTGATGTAAATGAGGGATATCTTCCGCTGACGGCGGCGAATCTGTCAAAGGTCATGTTCTCGCAGCTGGGCAATGCGTACGGCTGGGGCGGCATGCTAACCTCTCAGGACTGTTCGGGATATGTGCGGGATGTGTACCGTTGCTTTGGACTGCAGCTTGGCCGCAATACGACCCATCAGAACGCGCAGCCGGTGCGGAAGTGGACGCTCACCGGGATGAGCGACGAGGAGAAGGCGGCGATCATTAAGGAACTCCCGCTGGGATCTGAGCTTCTTTTCTCCGGCCACGCCATGCTGTATCTGGGGCATGAGGGGGATAAGCTGTATGTGATCAGTTCCGTCAGCAACCTGGTGTCCGACGGGATCAAACTGCGGGTCCGCGGCGCGGTCATCAATACGCTGGATATCACGCGGGCCAACGGGAAGAGCTGGCTCACCTCGCTGGATACCGCGGAGATCCCGTTCTACGCCGAGAAGGCGGAGAGCATCTCCGGCGCAAAGGTGGCAGCCATCAGCGACGCGGCTTATACCGGGGAGGCCATCACGCCGAAGCCGGCCGTGACCCTGGAGGGAAAGACCCTGCTGGAGGGGCTGGATTACACGCTTTCCTATAAGAATAATACAGCGGTCGGCACCGCGACGGTCACAATCACCGGCTGCCGGAAATATACCGGCTCTGTGAACGCATCTTTCCGCATTAAGAGCAGCGAAAAACCTGTGGAGCTGACCCTCGCGCAGACCGATTATACATATACCGGGACCGCCATCACACCGGCGGTTACCGTGAAGGCGAATGGCAAGGTACTGGATGCCTCCTCTTATACGGTGACCATGCCCGCCGGAAGAAGGAATGTGGGGACCTATACGGTCACCGTCGCGCTGAAGAACGGCTACAGCGGCAGCGCCTCCGCCTCCTTCAACGTTCTGCCGAAGGGAACCACCATCAAAAAGATCACAAAAGGCAAGCAGTCCTTCACCGTGAAGTGGAAAAAGTGCAAGACAAAGATGTCCATCTCCCGGATCGCAGGTTATCAGCTGCAGTATGCCACCAATAAAAAGTTCACCACCGGGATGGAAATCGTCAAGATCAAGAAGTACTCCAAGACTTCCAAGAAGATCAAACAGCTGCGGTCCAAGAAAAAATATTATGTCCGCATTCGGACATACCTGAAGACCGGCGGCAAGACCTATTACTCCGCCTGGAGCAAGACCAAAACCGTAAAAACCAAGTAAGTTTGGACCGGGGGACGGTGGCGTGGCCCGGTGTAGACCTGCCTACATGATCTCCCGGTACAGCCGGAGCACATTTTTATAGAACATGCCTTCCGTTTCCTCCGAAGTGAAGCCGTTATGCAGAGCGCAGTCGGCCAGCTTCTGGACCTGGGAGGCATTTTCCATTTCCAGATTTTTCCGTGGGATACCGTCAAAGTCGGAACCCAGAGCGATGACCTCCCGCCCGCCGACATTCATGATGTGCCGCGCGTGGTGAAGCAGCGCCTCGCAGCTGGTGAAACATTTGCTTTCGTCATCCGCTTCCATGACAAAGGACGGGCAGTAGTTCAGGCCGATCACGCCGCCGTGTTCCCCGATGGTGCGGATCATTTCATCGGTCAGGTTCCGGGCGCAGCCGCAGAGCGCGCGGGCGTTGGAGTGGCTGGCCACAAAGGGGCCGCGCACGATATCCGCCACATCAAAGAAGCCATCATCGGAAAGATGGCTGACATCCGGGAGAATCCCCAGTTCCTCCATGCGGGCGACAGCCTCCTTGCCAAAAGGGGTCAGGCCGCGGCCGCTTTCCGGTTGGAACCGGTAGAAGTTCCGGAAATCCTCGGCCACACCCTGCGGCGGGCGGTTGGGATGGCCAAGGGAGTTGTCATAATTCCAGGTAATGGTCATCATCCGGACGCCGAAATCGTACAGGGCATCCAGACGGGAAAGATCGCCGCGGATGATCTCGCCTTCCTCCGTGGTCAGGATGGCGGACATACGACCACATTTCCGGTTTCCCTCGATATCCTGCCAGGTGAAAGCCTGGCCGATGAGATCGGCATTGGCGGCCATTTCTTCGCGGAAAACGCGGATCATCTCCGTCGCTTGATACCAGGGATCTATATAATCGGAGGAGGTGTCCGCCGCTTCGGAGACAGCATGCCTGGGTGTTTCCCGGGACTTATCGGCATTTTTAGCCACAGTCATCTGGGATGTTTTTCGTGAATGCCCGGCATCCTTGGATACGACCTCTCCGGGGGTCTGCTGGGAGAGATCTGCTGTGCCGCCGCGGATGGCTGCCATTGACAGGTGGAGATTGGTGAAAAGGGCGAAGTTCTGCAGCAGATATTCTCCTTCGCGCATCTTCTGAAGATCCAGATGGAGCGGGGATGGTGTCTGCCGGGAGCCTCGCAGCGAAAGCTTTTCCCCTTTCAGTTCGGAGAGCCAGAGCGCAAGTATGGTGTCACAGTGCAGATCAGCAGCGTACATAGATCATTCCTCCTAAAGATGAACCGCGAAAATGGTTGTGAATATCAAAAAGATACAGTAGTATTGTAGGCAGTTAGATGCGGAGCGTCAAGAAAAATACAGACCTGGCGTATCAGGAATCACACAGACCTGGCACATCAGGAATCATACAGACAAGGAGATAAAAATGGATCAAAGAAAAAGACGGGATCAGCAGATCCTGTATATCACGGATGAAGCAGTACTTGAAGAGCAGAAAAAATGCCGTGCCATTCTTCAGAAACTGAATTTTATGGACCGGGCGGATTTTGACGGGATCACGGCCGTGGTGAAGGAGCTGTTCGGGTCTTCGGATGGTGCCTTCGTGAATCCTCCGTTCTACTGCGATTACGGAAGCAATATTCACGTGGGAAAGAATTTCTTCGCCAATTATAACTGCACGATTATCGACGTCGCGCCGGTCACGATTGGTGACAACTGCCAGATGGCGCCTAATGTGGCCATCTATACAGCCGGTCACCCCGTTCATCCCGCCACACGGAATACGGCGTATGAATACGGGATCGAGGTGACCATCGGGGATAACGTCTGGATCGGCGGCAATACCGTGATCCTTCCCGGCGTACATATCGGCGATAATACGGTCATCGGCGCCGGCAGTGTTGTGACCAAGGATATCCCTTCGTGGTGCGTGGCGGCCGGAAATCCTTGCCGTGTGATCCGTGAGATCACGGAGGAGGACAGATATTTCTACTACCGGCACGTAGGCGTCGACCCGGAAGCGGTAGAGCACGTGCAGCAGATGTGGGAAGAGAGCGATGACCCGGTAAGATATCCTGAGAAAAAGTGAGCCGGTTGAAAATCAGCCGGCTTTATTCATTGATCACCAGATCATCTCTGGCGGCGGTAAGCACCCACACGGAGACACTTTTGGCGTCGGTGGAGAAGGTCCCGTAGCCATCTTCATCCACGAAGACCCGGTCCGGACAGTAGCCCAGGGCATCGTAGAATTCCATGCCGGCGAAGGCAGGACCCATATACATGCGTTTGCTGCCGCCATCCGCGTTGCTTAAAACAACGGCCATGCCGGAATTGGCGTGCTCTGCATCCCCGCGGCGGACCCAGCCGATGATGTGATCATCATCCAGATAATCCTCTTGTTCGCCATAGGCATAGCTTTTCCGCAGCTTGATCAACTTGCCCAGGTTCGGCACCAGCGGGCGGTCCTGCGCGGGGTTTCCGTAGTAATCCTCGTAGAAGACGCAGGGGATGCCGTCGCGCCGCAGCAAGATCATGGCGTAGGCCGGCTGCTTGAACCAGTCCTCCACGAAGGACTGCAGGCTCTGGCCGTACTGGGTGTCGTGGTTATCCACAAAGGTCACCGCCAGGGACGGCCGCTCCTTCACCAGCGTGCCGTCAAAGATGGTCTTCATGCTGTAGCTGCTGTCCGCCTCGGAGGCGTGGAAGAAGTTGTAGTGCAGCGCTACGTCAAAAAGGGACATCTCATTCTCTACCATATCCAGATAGTGGAGCAGCCGCTCGATATCTCCGCTCCAGTACTCTCCGACGGCGGGGTACGGCTTTCCGGTGGAACTTCGGATGCTCTGCAAAAGCTCCCGGTAAAAGTCGAAGTCGATGTGCTTGACCGCATCCAGGCGCAGCCCGTCGATCCCGGTCTCTCTCACGTACCAGTTCAGCCAGTTCTTGGTTTCCTGCACGACTACGGGATTTTCCATATCCACGTTCATGCCCATCAGGTAGTCAAAGTTTCCCTTTTCCGGATCCACTTCCGGGCTCCAGGTCTTGCCGGTGAAGCGGAAGATGCGGTCGGACACCTTGGAACTTTCATCCCAGTCCGTGCCCGTAAAGTGGGTGTGATCCCAGGTGAACGTGCTGTATTTGCCCGCACGCCCCGGGAAAGTGAATTTTGACCAGACCTTCACGGTCTGCTCGCCGCCGATCTGCTGATTGCGGTCCTCCGGCGAGTCGGAGACCGCCTTTACTTCTTCCGTTTCATCACCGCCCATGCGGTGGTTCAGCACGATATCGGCAAAGACGGCGATGCCAGCCTCCTGAAAAGCACGGATGGCCTCCAGATATTCCTCCTTCGTGCCGTATTTGGTTCGGACGGTCCCCTTCTGATTGAACTCGCCCAGATCGTACATATCATACACGCCGTATCCCACATCCGCCTGGCTGGTGCCCTTGTAGGCCGGCGGCAGCCACACCTGCGTGATGCCCAGATCCCGCAGGTTCTCCGCCTTCGCCGCGCAGCGCTTCCACCACAGGCCGTCATTGGGGAGATACCACTCAAAATATTGCATCATGGTTTCATTTCTATTCATATATATCACTCCTTGCACCGCGGAAATTCCGGTGCCGGTAAATCGATGAAATCATTCGGTTTCTCCGGGAAAAATGCCTCTGACAGGCGTGCAGTTTTGCATCAACTTGCAAGTGGCTCCCGAATTACAGGGGAGAATAGCACGAAATTACGCAATTGTCAAGAATGGACCACGCCGCCGTCCCCTGGTCCACCCTGAAAAATCCGGTTGATTCCGGTATGATATAAAGTGTAAAATAGAATATATCCATGGTTGACGGGGGAGTATAGAATTATGCTGGAAGTAAAAGGAAAATACAGCACCGCGAAGATTTTTACGGACACAGCGGACGCGGCGACCATCGCGCAGGTGACAAATCTCCTGAATCAGCCGCCGGCGGAGGGTTCCGTGGTGCGCATTATGCCGGACTGTCACGCCGGGGCCGGCTGTGTGATCGGCACCACCATGACCATTCGTGACAAGGTGATCCCGAACCTGGTGGGCGTGGATATCGGCTGCGGCATGCTGGCGACAAAGCTTGCGGAACAGCGGATCAACCTGCCGAAGTTTGACAGTGTGTCGCAGGCGGAGATCCCGGCCGGCATGAAGATGCGTAAAGCGCCGCACTCGCTGGCGGACGAGATGGATGTGAGCGATCTTGCCTGCTTTAAGAAGACGAACTGCCGGGTGTCGGAGGATGTGTTCCGCTTAAGTCTTGGGACGCTTGGCGGCGGCAATCATTTCTGGGAGCTGGACCGGGAGGAGGATGGCAGCATCTGGCTGGTGGTGCATACCGGGTCCCGGCGCACCGGCAAGGATGTGGCGGAATACTATCAGCGGCAGGCCTACGAGCATCTGAACCAGACCGGCGACAGATATAAGGAAGCGGTCGCAAAGGAGCGGGAAGCTTTTATTGCGCAGATGAAGGCGGAAGGACGGGAAAAGGAGCTGGGAAAGCTGCTGCCGAAGTGGCAGTCATCCCGGAAGAAGCCGGAGATCACCGTACCTTACGAGGTCGCCTGGTGCGAAGGAGAACTCTTTGACGACTACATCCACGATATGAAGATCATGCAGGAGTACGCAAAGCTGAACCGGCGGATCATTACAGAGACGATTCTGAAGAAGTGTAAGGTGCACGCGGTGGAACAGTTCGAGACCGTTCATAATTATATTGATACGGATCACATGATTCTGCGGAAGGGATCGGTCTCCGCCAGAAAGGGCGAGCGCCTGCTGATTCCGATCAACATGCGGGACGGCGCGCTGATCTGCCTTGGAAAGGGCAACGATGACTGGAACCAGTCCGCGCCGCACGGGGCCGGCCGTCTGATGTCCAGGTCCCAGGCGAAGAACAGCATCTCCATGAAGGACTACCGGGAATCCATGGAGGGCATTTACACCACCAGCGTAAACAAAGGGACCCTGGACGAATCGCCCATGGCCTATAAACCGATCGATGAGATCATCGCCAACATAGAACCGACGGCAGAAATTACAGCACACATCCGGCCGATCTATAATTTCAAGGCCGGGGATGAAGAATAATAACATAGAAGAATACACTGGGTGAATAACCTGAAATAACCGGGAGGTGGCTATGAGAACATTTGATTTTAACCGTGACTGGACAGTGCGCAAGGATGGGGATGAACAGGTCCATTGTGTGGATCTTCCGCATGATGCCATGCTCTTTGAGGAGCGCAGCCGGGAATCGACGGCATCCGGTGCCTGCGGATATTTTTACGGCGGCAAGTATATCTATAAGAAGATATGGGAGGTCCCGGCGGACTGGGCAGGGAAGCATGTAGTGCTGGAATGCGAGGGCGTGTATAAGAATGCTGAGGTTCTGCTGAACGGAGAGAAGGTCGCCTTCCGGCCTTATGGCTACACGGATTTTTATGTGGATCTTTCCGGGCGGCTGCTTTGCGGGGCGGCGAATCATATTACCATCATTGCGGATAATTCCGAAACGCCCAATTCCCGCTGGTATTCGGGCAGCGGCATCTATCGGGAGGTCCGCCTGCATGTGGGCGGCGAGGAGTATATCGATCCCCAGGGCATCCGGGTGGATGTGACCGGGCCAAGCAGCGTGCGCGTTGCGGTGAAAGGGTGCTGGGCGGAGGATACGGAGGTCCTCACGGAGATCCTGTACGACGGTACCGTGGTCGCGCGCGGAACGGGAAATCCCACGGGGCTCTACATTCCGGAGCCGCATCTTTGGGATGCGGAGGATCCGAATCTGTATACCTGCCGGGCAAAGCTTGTGCGGGACGGGCAGGCCCTGGATGAGGCGGTGACCACCTTTGGCCTGCGGCAGATCGTCTGGGGCGGCGGCGGCCTGCACGTGAACGGCAGGAAAGTCCTGCTGCGCGGGGCCTGTATTCATCATGATAACGGCATTCTGGGGGCCTGTGCCTTCCGAGACGCGGAGTTCCGGCGGGTCCGCATTCTGAAGGAGGCCGGTTTTAACGCCATCCGCAGCGCCCACAACCCGATGTCAAAAGCCATGCTGGATGCCTGCGATCAGCTGGGTATGTACGTGATGGATGAGACGTTTGATATGTGGCTGATCCAGAAGACGCCCTTCGATTACGGCGGGGATACCTTCCGCGAATGGTGGCAGCAGGACACGGCGGCCATGATCGAAAAGGACCGCAATCATCCCTCGGTGATCATGTATTCTATCGGAAACGAGATCTCTGATCTGGGACAGAAAGAGGGTATGGCGCTCTGCCGCGAGATGACGGATTATGTCCATGCGCTGGATGATTCCCGCCCGGTAACGCTGGGCGTGAACCTGATGCTGGCCACGCTGACCTCCCTGGGCGCAGGTCTGTACGGCAAGGACAAGGACGGAAACGATAAGAATACCGGCGCGCAGGCCATCGATTCCGCGCCGACCAGTACGTTTTTCAATATGATGATGAACCGGGTAGGAACCCTGATGGATCTGGCCTCGGCGACCATCCCGGCGGACCGTATCGCAAAGGAGGTTGCTTCGATTCTGGATATTGCCGGATATAATTACGCGACCTCCCGCTACCGCAAGGAAGCAAAGCGCTCGCCGGAAAAGGCCTTCGTCGGCTCCGAGACACTGCCGAAATCCCTGTATACCAACTGGCAGCTGGTGGAAAAGATCCCGAACCTGATCGGCGACTTTATGTGGACCGGCTGGGATTATCTGGGGGAATCCGCCATCGGCACCATTCAGTATAAGGATCCGAAGACAAAAGAAGACGTGGAAGAGGGCCTGATCGTCTCCGGCGGCGCCGGCGTGATCGATATCTGCGGGAAGAAGCGCGCGGAGGTCGGCTGGAATAAGGCCATTTGGGGCCTTTCCGACCGCCCGGTGATCGCCGTGGATCCGCTCACCCATATAGATGATTTTGCGGTCGCTTCCATGTGGCGCGACACGGACGCCGTGGAGAGCTGGTCCTGGTACGGATATGCCGGCCGGAAGACGAATGTGACCGTGTACAGCAATGCGCATGCGGTGGAACTGTTCGTAAACGGAAAATCCTTAGGAACGAAGAACGTGAAGGCCTGCAAGGCTGTCTTCCGGGGCGTCACCTACCGTCCCGGACATATAGAGGCTGCCGCCTATGATAAGGGCGGACAGGAAATTTCCCGCAGCGAACTGTTCACGGCCAAGGGTAAAACGGCGATCCGCCTGACGCCGGAGAAAACGGTGCTTACGGCAAACGGGCAGGATCTCTGCTTCCTGAATATTGATCTGGCCGGCCGGCAGAACGGCGTCACGCGCTCCTCCTCCGACCAGAGACTGACCGTAACCGTGGAAGGCGCCGGCACACTGCAGGCCTTCGGCTCCGCGCGGCCCAACATGGCGGAAAACTTTTTCAGCGACACCCATACCACCTATTACGGCAAGGCACTCGCAGTCATCCGCGCCGGTTACGAGCCCGGAGAAATCAAGGTCTCTGTTCGCGGCGAAGGGCTGGAGACAGCGCAGATTGTTATTAGCGTGAAATCATGATTTGTGGAAGAATATGATTTGTGCAAAAACATGATTTGTGCAAAATCCGGGGACGTAAATCCCATTTGCTACCCCGGAAATTGACCAAAAGCGGCTGGAAATCCAAAGAAATCGTGAATTATGCAAAATCCGGGGACGTAAATCTCGTTTGCTACCCCAGAAATTGACCAAAAGTAGCTGGAAATCCAAAGAAATTGTGAATTGTGCAAAATCCGGGGACGTAAATCCCATTTGCTACCCCGGAAATTGACCTAAAGCGGCTGGAAATCCAAAGAAATCGTGAATTGTGCAAAATCCGGGGACGTAAATCCCATTTACTACCCCGGAATTTGCCCAAAATCACAAAAAATCAGGTGGAGTGCTCCGTGGACGAAACAGAAAGAAAAATGTATATGGCTATCTGCCGCCATGATGGCATTAAGGCCCGGGAGATCGCAAAGGAGACCGGGGCGGACAAGGGTGTGATCAACCGCCTGCTGTACGGCTCCCCGTTCATTCATGATCTGTGCTATGCGGACGAGGATTTCCGCTGGCACGGGCTGATCCGGCAGGTGCGGCCGCATGTCGGCCTGGGAGATTTCTGCGGCTGGTACGGGACGGTCCGCCGTTTTCTGGAGCAGCCGGCGGAGGAATGGCTGGAGGAGCTGAAGGAAGGCTGCCGTGCCATCGGGCGGAACTTGAATGATACCCGGGGGCTGCTGCACTCCTTCACGGATACAAGAGAAACGATGGCGTCGCTGTTCCGGGATCTGGAGGCCATGGATGCCCGCGGACGTCTGGATTATGATTCCTGGGAAATCTGTTTTGAACTGCGCATTCGGCGGGCCCGCTTTGTGCGGATCTACGCGGACGTGCTGGTCATCACGGAGGACAAGGTTTTCTCGCTGGAATTCAAGATGAAGGATGTTATCGACCCGGACGAGGAGCGGCAGGCCGTCAAGTATGCTAAATATCTGGATGTGATCTTTGGGGATGACTACGAGGTGATTCCGGCCCTGGTCCTGACCGCGGCGTCCGATTTATACACCTGGACAGCCCTCCCGGGCAGCACGGCGGAGGTCCCCGTCTGCTCCGGGGATATGCTGTTCAATTTGTTTGATCAGTATCTGGGGTTTTTGGAGTAAAGAGAATATTTAGACTAGAGATTCGTCAAGGCTGTTTGTCAGTTAAAACTGACGTGAATCCTGCGGCAAGAATCGCGAGCGGCTCTTGGAGTGAACCAGGAAGCACAGACTTGGAATTGTAGAATTGAAATTGCAGCCTTAGAATTGTAGACATGGAATTATAGCTTTAGAATTGGGAGGCACACGGGTGAGAAGAGAGTCCTGGGATAGGCTGCTCAAAATTAAGACCTCCGGCCGGGATGATTCGCATGCAGATCAGTACCGCTATCCATATGAGCCGACGCCGTATGAGGTGTTGGAGCGGCTGGCGGGAAGCGGTCTCATCACGAAAAAGAACATCTTGGTAGACTATGGCTGCGGCAAGGGAAGAGTCAGCTTTTTCCTTGCTTATCAGCTGCGCTGTCGCTGTGTGGGGATTGAGTTTGATGAGCGTATTTATGAGACCGCAGTGAAAAATCAGGAAGAATCCGTTTCCGGCACGAGAGTGGAATTCATCCACGCGAAAGCGGAAGCGTATCCCGTGCCGCCGGAGGCAGACTGCTTTTATTTCTTCAATCCGTTTTCGGTGGAGATTCTGCGGCGCGTCCTGGGCCGTATCCTGGATTCCTGGTACGAAAAGCCGCGGGAAATGCTGCTGTTCTTTTACTATCCTTCCGATGAGTACATCAGTTACCTGATGACGCAGAACGAGCTGATGTTCACAGATGAAATCGACTGCCGGGATCTTTTCGAAGGCGACAACAGCCGGGAGAGGATCCTGATCTTCGAGATCGAGGGGTAGGATGGAGAAGCTGGAAAGGATAGCTGGACAAGATATACGCTCCGCGATTCTTGAATAGAAGAACAAGGCATTGTGGGCAAATAACTGCCGATTAGAAAGATTTACAATCCATCCCAAAGCTGGAATCTTAAATAATGTTAACCTAGATGCCTGAAATGTGCAAACCACAGACGTTCATAAGCATTTACAACCCATTTCCCCCTCGGAAGCTTAGCTTATGGAGGTGTTCGTGGGTTGTAAATATGCTGGAAGAAGCTTGTTTTGCACATTTTGTTATGTGGGAAAAGATTTGCCGACTGCGGAAGGAAGTAACTGGGTTGTAAATGACTTGAGAGAGGATGATTTTGCCCAAACACGGCAAGAAGGCGACCGTCGTGAGAAAACTATGTCTATAGAAGAACAGAGCAGCTTTTTGATGACAAAATCGTGTCACCGTGATACAATCGCATATCGGGTCTGATATTTACAGCGCGCTTGAAATTTATGGCGCGCTTGATATTTGCGGTGCGCTTGGAATATATAACGGGCTTGATGCTCGTAGAGAGTCTGGCGTTTTTGGCTGCCCTGATAACTACAAGCGCCGGATGAGCGGGGGAAGAGGAAGGAATATGAAAAAGCAGGTAATCTTTGCCATGGGTGCGGTCGGTATCTGGGCGACCATGGCGTCCGTGGTGAAGCTGCAGCTGTCGGGGCTGCCGAATATGGAAGCACTGGCGATCGGCAGCTTTCTGGGCGCGCTGTTTCTGCTGGCCGTGAATATGGTCACCGGGCAGCTGCGGGAGTGTCTCACGTACACCGTGCGCGATTATGCGGAAATCATCGGATTGGGCTTTCTGGGGATGTTCTGGTACAATGCCGCCTATTATCTGGGGCTCGCGAACCTTACCTCGCAGGAGGCCTGCATCCTGAATTATCTGTGGCCGCTTATGATCATGGTCTTTGCCTGGCTGATCCTGAAGGAGCCGATGACGGTCCGGAAGATCATTGCCATGCTCTGTTCTTTTGCCGGTGTGGTGATCCTGACCGTGGGCGGCGGCACTGCGTCCGCGGGCAATGTGTTGCTGGGGCGGCTCGCCTGCCTGATGGCGGCGGTCAGCTACGGGCTGTTTTCCGTGCTGAACAAGCAGCGGGACCGCAACCAGTGGGTATCGATGATGTTCTACTGGCTGACGGCGGCTGTTTTTGCGGCGGTGACGGGTCTGCTCACGGAAGAGTGGGTGATGATCCGCGGCACCGCATGGATCGGGATGCTTTGGATCGGAATTGCGGTGAACGCCGGGGCAAACCTGCTGTGGGCCATGGGCATCAACGGCGGAGAAAATACGGCAAGGATCGCCAACCTTGCATTCCTGACACCATTTCTTTCACTGCTGGTATCCGCGGCATTGCTGGGGGAGCAGATCACCCTTCGCGCCGTGACAGCACTGGTATTCATTGTGGGGGGCATCCTGGTGGGGTCAACATCCAGAAAATAAATGAAAGAAATGAGGAATGCACACCGATTACGATGTGCATTCCTCATTTCTACGTACGCCCAGCGGCACACGTTTCTAAGATAACGGAATTGGAGATGGTGATGCCCTGTTTACTGGGACAGATCCTTCACCGATTCTCTTTCCGTAATGACCGTTTCGTACAGAATCTGTTCTTTTTTGTCGTCCCCTGCGATCTGGCGGTCCAAGAGCTCCACGCAGGTGGCGACCATTTTTTCTTTGGGCTGCACCATGGTGGTGAGTGCCGGGATCATATATTCAGCCATTTCGATTCCGTCGAAGCCGATGACGGAATAATCGTCGGGGATGCGCTTCCCGGAATCGTAGACGGCCTTAAACAGGCCGATGGCTGTCCGGTCGGAGATGACAAAGATGGCGGTAAAGTCCAGACCGGAGCGCATCATGGAAAGGCCGACCTGATATCCGTTTTCTTCCGAATATTCCGGCAGCTCGTCGCGCATGTAAAAGACCAGATCCGGGTCATACTCTATATTGTTTTCCTTCAGGGCCCTGCGGTAGCCGGCCAGACGGAGAAAACCGACGGTGTTATCCGCCCGTTTTCCGGTCAGGATGGCGATCCGGCGGTGTCCTTTTTTGATGAGATAATCTACGGCCCGGAAGGCTTCCTTTTCATCATCGATGGAGACGGCGGAACATTTCTGCCCGTACGCAGGTACATTGCTGGCGACAGAACAGAGCACGAACGGAGTCTTCAGATCCCGGAAGGCCACATCCGGGTACTCGATTCGTCCACCCAGGAAGACTAGTCCCTTCAGCCGTTTCTCTTTGGCGACCAGGAGGCCCGTCTCTACTTCATCCTGCCCTTCATTGATAGAGTGCAGAACAAATTCTTCCCCGCGCATCCGGAGATGCTGTTCGAACAGCGGAATCAGGCTCTGGAAAAAGGGATTGCGGATGCCCTTGATCAGCAGCGCGATCCGGTTGGTCTCGGAGACTCGCAGCTGTCTTGCGCTGTTATTCGGGACATAATTGACGGCCTTCGCGACCTGCAAAATCCGGTCTCTCGTGGCGGCACTAATATTTGGATCATTGTTGATGGCTCTTGAAACGGTGCTGACGCTGCAGTTACAGAGCCGGGCCACTTCTTTTATCGTGATTTTCGGCATAATAAACTCCTGAAGCAGAGAGGTGTATCCTCTTAAGAAGACGAAACATCCTATTATATTTACCATGTTTTCCACGGCACTGCAACGATTCACTCGAAAAAATATAGCCGGCCGGGAAATGTCATGGAAAGAAAACAAGTGGTAACGTTTCCAGTGTTTCTTCACAGAAAGTATAGTTGGGAAATTGGAAAAAGTCAATAATAAAACGATAGTTTTTGGGGTGGCAGACAGAAAAAATGTCGGAAATAAAAAAAGAGACAGAATACAAAGAGGGGGCATGACGAAATAATAGTAAAATAATTGTCGGCTTTGATGAGGATCTGAAACGACATCGGTTGTCATCATGGGATGTTCATTATGACTACATGATATGTTTTCATTTTGTTCACAAAAATGGCAAATGGCTATTGACAAAGATGAAAAAAAGTGATTTAATAGTGACAGAATGTTCTGGAAACGTTTCCGTAAAACCAAGACTTCACGCCGCCAAGGCATGAAAATAAACGCCGAAAGGCAAAACAAATACATAAGGAGGAACCCAGAAATGAAAAAAATGCTTGCATTGCTTACAGCCATGATGATGGTCGCCGGTCTGCTGGCCGGCTGCGGAAGCAGCAGCGCTCCGGCTGAAACGGAAGCAGCTGCAGAGACTGAGGCAGCTGAAGGTGCTGAGACCGAAGCGGCAGAACCCGCTGCGGATGCTTCCGCAGAAGGCGGCTCCGTATACTGGCTGAACTTCAAGCCCGAGTCTGATGAAGTGCTGCAGCAGGTCGCTGCCATGTACAAGGAAAAGACCGGTGTGAACGTGAAGGTCGTCACCGCTGCTTCCGGTACCTACAGCCAGACCCTGAATTCCGAGATGGATAAGTCCGAAGCCCCTACGATCTTCGTTATCGGCAACACCGCCGGTGCCAAGGAGTGGAGCGATTATGCGCTTGATCTGGCCGGAACGCCCATCGAGCAGGAACTTTCCACCGACGCTTACAACATCTATGACGAAAACGGCAAGCTGGTTTCCATCGGCTACTGCTACGAGTGCTACGGCATCATCGTGAACCCCGACCTGGTAGAGGCTGCCGGCCATACCATGGATGAGATCAAAAACTTTGAAGGCCTGAAGGCTGTTGTGGAAGATATCCACGCACGTGCCGGCGAACTTGGCTTTGATGCCTTCTCCGCCTGCGACATGGATGCCAGCTCCAGCTGGAGATTCACCGGCCATATGGCAAACCTGGAGTACTTCTATGAAGAGCGCGATGACGGTGGCTGGACCGAGTGCCCCGCTTCCCTGAAGGGTACCTACATGGAGAACTTCAAGAACCTGTACGATCTGTGCATCAACAACTGCACCGTTGCTCCTACCGATCTGGCGACCGGCGGACATGATGCAGAGGCTGAGTTCAAGGATGGCAAGGCTGCCTTCTTTGTAAACGGTTCCTGGGAGTATCCCGCTGTTTCCGAAACTGTTCCGAACG
>CAMNFR010000041.1 GCA_946537305.1 uncultured Lachnospiraceae bacterium
TAATCTCGATATGTTGCTTTGAATTAAGTTTGGACAATAGACATACCGTCTCGACGTGCACAGTTTGAGGGAACATATCTACCGGTTGTATTTTCTGTATTTTATAAGCTCCATCCGTGCATAAAATCTTTAAATCCCTGGCCAAGGTGGCGGAGTCGCAGCTTACATACACAATACGTTCCGGCTGTTGGGCCAGTACTGCCGCCAGCAGGGCTTCATCGCACCCTTTGCGGGGCGGATCTACTACTATGACATCCGCTTTTGGATATTCGCCTGTTTCCCGCAGTACCCGTCGGTTGTATTCGGGAAGCACCTCTTCCGCTTTTCCCACAAAGAACTCAGCATTTGAGATATGGTTGATCGCGGCATTTTCTTTGGCATTCTGGATGGCCTCAGGTATTATTTCCACGCCATAGACCTGTTTCGCCTTTCCGGCCAGGAACAGGGAAATCGTGCCGGTGCCGCAGTACAGATCCCACACGGTCTCATTGCCTGTAAGTCCCGCAAAATCCAGCGCCGTGGCATACAGTTTTTCTGTCTGAACGGGATTAACCTGAAAGAAAGCGAGCGGAGAGATCCGGTAGGAAAGACGACCGATGCGGTCCGTGATATACCCCGGTCCCCAGAGATTCACGACTTCTTTCCCCAGGATCGCATTTCCTTTTTCCCGGTTGATATTCACACTGACAGATGTCATCCCCGGCACATCCCGCAAGGTATTCACCAGCACATCCGCATGCGGCAGCCTGCTGCCGTTGATCACAATGCATACCATGATCTCTCCGGTGGCCCGCGCCGACCGGATAAGCACATGGCGCACCAGACCTTTGCCGGTCTCTTCATCATAGGGCGGAATGGAAAATCCTTTCATATGTGCTCTTATCAGTTTCAGAATGTGCGCATCCATCGAAGATCCCAGAAGACAATGCTCTGTTTCTATAATGCTATGGGTCCGGCCGGCATAAAAACCCATTCGAATCTCTCCGTCCTTCCCCCGGCCCACGGGCACCTGGCACTTATTCCTATACCCCCAGGGCTCCTCCATGCCGATAACAGGGCAGACTTCCATCGAAAATCCCCCAATGCGGCGAATATGGTTTTCCACCTTCCGGCGTTTAAACGCCAGTTGGGCAGGATAACTCATGGCCTGCAGCTGACAGCCTCCGCAGGGACCTGCAGAGGGGCAGCGAGGCTGTATCCGGTCCGGAGAAGGCTGCAGGATACGCATCAGCCGGGCATATCCGTAGGTCTTCTTGGCTTTTACCACCTTCACCTCCGCCACATCGCCGATCACCGTATCTTTCACGAACAGGGGATAGCCATCGGCCTTGCCCAGTCCCTCTCCCTGATCTGTCATATCTGTAATGGTAATCTGAACGATATCATTTTTTTGCATCTGTCTGTCTCCTGTTCATCAGCGTTCCATTTATGCCAGACACGGTCTTTCTCAAAAAATACAACCCCTTTTCTACTGTCGCGCAGATAAGAAAACGGGTTGTAGATCGTGTAGGAAAATGCGATTGCACTATAGCTGTCTTTATTTGCTTGTTTTTCGAATATTGCTGTCCAGCAGACGCTGGAAGCCCAGCCAATCCGTATCATTTACGGCCCCGTCCAACAGCTCGCTCATGGTCTGGATCTTCGCATCTGTATTATCCGCGAAATGCAGCGCCAGTGCCTCGATGAGCGCGGGCTTCTTGGGGGAACCGAATTCCAGCTCTCCGTGATGGGAAAGGATCAGATGTCCCAGCTCCCTGGCCTTCTTTTCCGGGAAATCCGGAATATCTTTAATACGCTCCATCACCATCTGATAGCCGATCACGATATGCCCGATCAGCTGCCCTTCATCCGTATAGTCATTCTGCGGGAAGGGTGCCAGTTCCCGCAGCTTGCCGATATCATGGCAGAGCGCGCCGGTGATCAGCAGATCCCGGTTCAGGGCCGGATACTGACGGCTGTAAAAATCACACAGCTCCGTGACACGCAGCGTGTGCTGCAGTAAGCCGCCCACAAAGCTGTGATGTACGCTCTTGGCCGCGGAGTGTCCCACGAATTCCCGGGCAAAGTCCCGGTCCTGCAGGAAAAAGGAAGACAGCAGTTCGCGGAAATAGGGAGCCTCCACGGATTGAATCAGCTCTACCAGCCGTTTGGCCATGTCCTTGCGGTCAAAGGGTGTTACCGGCAGGAACTCTGCCGGGTCATACTCTCCCGCCCTGGCCACCCGCGCGCGGCGGATATTCAGCTGCAGGCTGCCCTGATAGACGGTCACATCGCCGTCTATATGAATATAATCCATGGCTTCAAAATGATCTATGCCGCTGGAAAGGTCCCAGATCTTGGCATCCACCGTACCGCTTTTATCCTGCAATGTCAGAGAATAATAGGTTTTCCCTGCCTTGGTCTTGGCGTTGATCTTATTTTTGCACAGGTAGATGTCCGAGATGCGATCACCCTCCCGAAAACTGCTGATCAGCTTCATAATACCATCCTTCTAACGGCTTCCCAATGTCACCGTAAATGTTTGTTCTTTATATCCGTCGCGTCCGTTGCGCAGCAGCCGGACCTCGACTTCATCTCCCGGCTTCATCTGAAGCAGGGCGTTCTTCAGATCATCTGTCCGCACCAGCGCCTCGCTGCCGATGCCAGTCAGAATATCTCCGTCCTGAATACCCGCCTCATAGGCCGGCCCCTCATCCAGACAACGGGTCACATAAAGGCCCTGGGGCAGCCCCTCTGCCTCTGCAATTCCCTCCGTTACCGTCTGGATCTGTACGCCCAGCCTTGCCAGAGCACCGCCGTTGGCCACGCGCTCCGCCAGGTCTTTAATATCCGAAATCGATATTCCTGCAATCAGATTCTTCTGATCCTCTTCGTTATAATAAGAGGTAATCCAACCTACCAGTTCCCCGGCAGAATTTACCAGAATACCGCCGGCGCCTTCGCTGGCTGCAATATCTGTCTGGATCACATCTATATTCCGGTCTGTCCCCTGAATATCCCGCTTCACATAAGATACAATGCCCCAGGCCACGGAAGGAACATAATCCAGCGGGGAGCCCAATGCAACCACCATATCTCCCGCATGGCAAAGATACGAATTCCCCAGCGTAACCGGCAGAAGTGCTTTCTTAAGCTCCTCATCCAACTGGTCCAGGCGCACGGATACCACCGCAAGATGTGTGGTGGCATCCGAAGCTACCAGCTCCGCAGCAGCGAATGTCCCATCCTGGAATGTAATCCTCACGGCCTCTGCGTTTTCCAACAGTTCTGCTTCTGTTGCTATGCGCACGTCCTCCCCGGTGATGGCCAGGATGACGCCGAACGCATCCTCACTTCGGGTGAAGGTATGACTGAAAACATCCTCCTCCTCCTGCGAGGTGGTCACGGTTACCAGGCTGGCTTTCATCTGGGACGCAATTTCGCCCACGCGGGTCACGCAGCCGGGTAATTGAGCCTCTGTGCGGGATTCCTCCTGCGCCATCTGCTCCTTCACCATTTTTTCGACCATATTTTCCAGGGTCTCCCGCATAGCCTCTTCCTTCGTTTCATCCACGGAAGAAGTCTCCGGTTCAGTGGTCGTCTCTGTTGGCGTTTCCGTCTGCTCCGTATCCGTGGGAATCGTCACGCTCTCCCGCGTCTCCTCCGTGGTCCCCAGCGCATCCCGGAACCAGTTTCCGGACAACACAAAGGTAATGCCCGCGATCACCCCAAAAATGACCGCCAGTAGTGCGACCAGAAGGGCCCACTTCCAGAAGGGCCTTTGTTTCTTCGGCTTTTCCTGAATGGTCTCGCGGATAAAAGTCTTTTCTTTTTCTTTTTCCTGCATCTCTGCCATTGGAAAATAAGTCCTCCGTCAGTAAAGATTTCCCGCGGTCCCCAACCCGGACCGGCGGTACGATCCTATGGACTTCTCTCCCCCGTACATTTAAGTATAATCCCCTTTCCATTTTTTGTCATCTTTATTTTTTATCATTTTTCTGTCCGTTACGTTCACTACGTTTTTTCTTTGATGACATTTATTTATATTTATGATATGATACGTCTGCAGGAAGGACAATTTATGAACGAAAAAGTATTTCAGACATTAGAATATGATAAGATCATCGCCCAGCTGGAAGGATTGGCGCACACGACAGGGGGCAAAGAGCTCTGCCGCGACCTGCAGCCCATGACCAAAAAAGGCGAAATACTGCAGGCCCAGCGCGAGACCAGCGACGCCGAAATGCGCATCATTGCGAAGGGAAGCCTTTCCTTTGCCGGCGTGCGCGATATCCGCGGCTCGCTGATGCGTCTGTCCGTAGGGGCGGCGCTTGGCATTCCGGAGCTTCTGGCCATCTCCTCCCTTCTTTCGGCGGCGGAGCGGGCGAAAGCATATGGCCACCGCGAGGACCGGGAGGGCGAGGACGCACTGGAAGGATATTTTTCTTCCCTGGAACCTCTGACGTCCCTGAATCATGAGATCAAACGGTGTATCCTTTCCGAAGAGGAAATCAGCGATGAAGCCAGTCCCGGCCTCTCGAAGGTCCGGCGT
Source organism: uncultured Lachnospiraceae bacterium (assembly GCA_946537305.1). Taxonomy (GTDB): domain Bacteria; phylum Bacillota; class Clostridia; order Lachnospirales; family Lachnospiraceae; genus UBA3305. The sequence continues at coordinate 4,532 of CAMNFR010000041.1, forward strand.
CAGATGCGCGGCGTGAACGCACGCCTGCACGACGCCCTGAATTCCCTGGTCATGACGCACCGCGAATATCTGCAGGACGGCGTGGTGACCATGCGTGACGGCCGTTACTGCATTCCCGTAAAGGCGGAATACCGGTCCCAGGTACCGGGCCTGGTGCACGACCAGTCCGGCAGCGGCTCCACCTTCTTTATAGAGCCCATGTCCATTGTGCGGCTGAACAATGAACTGAAGGAACTGGTCATCCAGGAACAAAAAGAAATTGAGGCGGTGCTGGCTGCCCTCTCGGAGGAGGCTTCCGCCTATCCGGAGGAAATGAAACGCGATTATGAGGTGCTGACACACCTGGATTTCGCATTTGCCAAGGCGCAGCTTTCCCGCAAATATAAAGGAATTGAGCCGCAGTTTTCCGATGATCGTTTTCTGCGCATCCGCCAGGGACGTCATCCGCTGCTCCCCGCAAAGCAGGTGGTTCCCATCGATGTGCTGCTGGGAGGCAAATTCGACCTGTTGGTCATCACTGGTCCCAATACCGGCGGTAAGACCGTCACCCTGAAGACCGTAGGGCTCTTTACCCTGATGGGACAGGCGGGTCTGCACGTGCCGGCCGCGCCCGGGACCAAGCTTGCCATCTTCCGGGAGGTCTTCGCGGATATCGGCGACGAACAGAGCATTGAGCAGAATCTGTCCACCTTCTCCTCCCACATGACGAATACTGTGCGAATCCTGAAGGCGGCGGATAAATATTCCCTGGTCCTCTTTGATGAACTGGGCGCGGGCACGGACCCCGTGGAAGGGGCGGCTCTGGCCATGGCCATCCTGAAGAAGCTGCACCGGGCAGGCATCCGCACCATCGCCACCACACACTACAGCGAATTAAAAGTATTTGCCCTCTCCACCGAGGGCGTGGAAAATGCATCCTGTGAATTCGACGTAGCCACGCTGCGCCCGACCTACCGTCTGCTGATCGGCATTCCCGGCAAGAGCAACGCCTTTTCCATCTCCCGCAAGCTGGGGCTGATGGAGGATATTATTTCCGAAGCAGCAGAATCCATCGGCGAGCAGGATGAAGCGCTGGAAGATGTCATCTCCGACCTGGAGGACCGCCGTGTGCGCCTGGAAAAAGACCGGGCAGAAGCCGCCAGGCTGCGTGCAGAGGTGGAAAATCTAAAAAAGGAGCTGGATGAAAAGCAGAAGCGCTTACATGAGCAGCGGGAATCCTACCTGCGCAAAGCCAGAGAAGAGGCGCGGGAGATTCTGCAGGAAGCCAAGAACTCCGCGGATAAAGCCATCCGCAATCTGAACAAACAAGGCATCCGCATCACTGGAGAGATGGAAGCCGAACGGGCAGGGCTCCGGCAGAAGATCGATGAAAATGAAAAGAAACTGAGCGACGGCGTGAGGAAGAAGGTAAAGAAAGCCGCAAAACCCGGGGACTTTAAGATCGGAGACGCCGTACATGTGATCTCTCTGAACCTGAACGGTACCGTCAGCACGCTTCCCAATGCTGCAGGCGAAGTAACGGTACAGATGGGTATCCTGCGCTCCACGGTCTCCGTAAAGGATCTGGAGCTTCTGCAGGAAGCGGATGTCACCTATGAAGGCAAAAAGCAATCCACCGGATCCGGGCAGATCCGCATGGGCAAATCCTTCTCCGTGTCCCCGGAGATCAATCTGATCGGAAAGACCGTGGATGAAGCGATCCCCGAACTGGACAAATATCTGGATGACGCCTATCTGGCGCGTCTGCCGCAGGCACGGGTGATTCACGGCCGCGGAACCGGCACGCTTCGGCAGGCTATTCAAAGCTTTCTCCGGAAGGACCGCTCCCGTGTGGCTTCCTACCGTACCGGAGAATATAATGAAGGCGGAAACGGCGTCACGGTCGTTACATTTAAAGAATAGGGGGAACCTATGGCAAAACAGAAAATCCTGATCGTTGATGATGATACCAATATTTCTGAGCTGATCTCACTGTATCTGACCAAGGAATGCTTCGAGACTCGCTGTGTTGAGGACGGGGAATCCGCCCTTCTGGCTTTTCACAGCTTCCGCCCCGACCTGATCCTGCTGGATCTGATGCTGCCCGGCATGGATGGCTATCAGGTCTGCCGGGAGATCCGCCGGGAATCTCAGACGCCCATCATTATGCTCTCCGCCAAGGGAGAGGTCTTTGACAAAGTGCTGGGACTGGAACTCGGCGCAGACGACTATATCATTAAGCCGTTTGATCCCAAGGAGATGGTCGCCCGTGTAAAGGCTGTGCTGCGCCGCACCGTGCGCCAGCCCGACGCAGCGGATAAATCGGCCGCCAAGGTCGTGCGGCTGCCGGATCTGACGGTCAATCTGACCAATTACGCTGTCACCTGCCAGGGCGTAAATATAGATATGCCGCCCAAGGAGCTGGAGCTGCTTTACTTCCTGGCTTCCTCGCCCAACCAGGTCTTTACCCGGGAGCAGCTGCTCGATCACATCTGGGGCTATGAATATGTGGGCGACTCCCGTACCGTGGATGTACACATTAAGCGTCTGCGAGAAAAACTGGGAGATCACGAACACTGGCGTCTCTCCACAGTCTGGGGCATTGGATATCGCTTTGAAGTAAAATAAGATCTGTTTTGAGGGGAGAAAATGATGAAACGGTCCCTCTATCTTCGTTTTATTCTGACATATCTGGTATTCGGGCTGCTGTGCTTTAGCACAGTGGCTCTCTTTTCCGCGCGGCTTTCCTACCACATCACGCTGGATCAGACGGCCGACCGCCTGTATGATCAGGCGCAGACGATCGCTCGCGATTACAGCGATGTCTACAAGGACGGCCGGCTGCCAGCAGATTTCCGCAACCAGCTGCTGGGCCTTGAGAATTATGCTGATCTGCGTGTCTGGTTTGTAAATACGGACGGTACCATTTCTTTTGACTCCGCCGATATTCTGACAGAATCTGTTATAGACGGTTTTGACCCCGCAGATTCTCCCCGATTCTACCGCACCGGGTCATTCTACGGCATGTTCTCCCAGGATATGCTGAGTGTTCTGGCGCCGATCACAGCTAATTTCAAGACGCACGGATATGTGATCCTGCACACCTCTCTCTCCCAGGTCTCACAGATCAGCGACCGTATGCTGCTGCCCCTTTATATTACCGTAGGCATCGTATTCGGATTCTCCCTGCTGATCCTTTTGATGATCCACCGCAGAGTCATGCGGCCCCTGCGGGAAATCACACGGGCTGCCAATGAATATGCCTCCGGAAATCTGAAAGCCACCGTAGACGTTTCCCAGAACGATGAGATCGGTTATCTGGCAGATACATTGAACCTGATGGCCGGGGAACTGGATGCGTCGGAGGACTATCAGAAAAAGTTCATCGCCAATGTATCCCACGATTTCCGGTCCCCTCTGACATCCATCAAAGGGTATCTGAACGCTATAATTGATGGGGTCATTCCGCCGGAAAGTGAGGAGAAGTATCTGCGCGTGGTCATCCACGAAACAGAACGTCTGGAAAATCTGACCCAGAGCATGCTGTCCCTCAATTCTCTGGACCGCCAGAACATGCATCTGGAATATTCTGAATTTGATATCTGCCGCCTGATCCGGGGCGTATGCGCCACCTTTGAGGGCAAATGCAACGCCCGCGGCATCTCCTTTGACCTGATTCTGGACGCCGCCTCCATTTATGTGCGCGCGGACATGGGCCGCATTCAGCAAGTCCTCTATAACCTGACCGATAATGCCATCAAATTCTCGCATGACAACTCGGAGATCACCATTTCCGTCAGCCAGGTGCGGGATAAGGCATTCATCTCTGTGAAGGATTACGGCATCGGTATCGCGAAGGAGGATCTGAAACAGATCTGGACACGCTTTTTCAAGAGCGATGCTTCCCGGGGAAAAGATAAGAGAGGCACCGGACTGGGCCTCTCCATTGTAAAAGAAATTATTAACGCACACGGCGAAATGATCGATGTCATCAGCACGCAAGGCGCCGGTACAGAATTTACCTTCCGGCTGCCGCTGGTACATCCGGAGGAGGACTAATCCTCCCATTTGAGGCGGTGAAGATCTCCCCGGGCGTTCAGGCCCGCAAAGTCCTGATGCCGCAATGCCTCGTAGATTACGATGGCCGCCGCGTTGGACAGATTCAGCGAGCGGGTATCCCCCAGCATGGGGATGCGCATGGTATCCTGCGGATGCTGCACGAGCAGCTCCTCCGGAATACCGGCGCTTTCCTTTCCGAACATCAGAAAACATCCATCCTCGTAGGGCAGCTCCGTATAGAGCTGCCTTGATTTTGTGGTGGCCATATAAACATGTGCCCCCGGATTCTTTTCCATAAAATCCGCCAGGTCATCGTAAATGGTAACATCCAAGTCCGGCCAGTAATCCAGGCCGGCGCGTTTTAACATCTGGTCGTTGATCTGAAAGCCCAGCGGACGGATCAAATGCAGACGGGAACCGGTCGCCACACAGGTGCGGCCGATATTGCCGGTATTGGCCGGGATCTCCGGCTCCAGCAGAACCACATTTACCATCGCGCCTTACCCCCAGGCTTCCAGATTCCGGATGAAGTTCTCTATCCGTGCCAACGCTTCCTTCAGACTGTCCAGGGAATACGCGTAGGAAATCCGCAGGAATCCCTCACCACAATCCCCGAATGCAGTGCCCGGCACCACGGCCACCTTTTCCTCCTCCAGAAGGCGGGTAGCGAAATCTTCACTGGTCATGCCATATTTCTGAATGTTCGGGAAGCAGTAAAAGGCCCCATGCGGTTCAAAGCAGGGCAGTCCCATCTCCTCAAAGCGCTTCATTAAATAGCGTCTCCGCTGGTCATAGGCATCCCGCATCATCTCGACATCTTTATCCCCGTTCCGCAGAGCGTCCACCGCCGCGTACTGGCTGGTGGTCGGGGCGCACATGATGGCGAACTGGTGGATCTTCGTCATCTCCCGCAGCAGCCAGGCAGGACCGCAGGCATAGCCCAGGCGCCAGCCGGTCATGGCATAGGCCTTGGAAAAGCCGTTGATCAAAAGCGTCCGCTCCTGCATGCCGGGCAGCGAAGCGATGGTCACATGATCTCCGTGATAGGAAAGCTCGGAATAGATCTCATCAGAGATCACGAACAGGTCTTTTTCAATGATCACGTCCGTGAGTGCCTCCAGCTCTTCTTTTCCCATCACCGCCCCGGTGGGGTTGTTGGGGAAAGGCAGGATCAGCACCTTGGTCTTCGGCGTGATGGCAGAAAGCAGCTCCTCCCGGGTCAGCTTGAAGGCATTTTCTTCCTTCAGCTCGATGGTCACCGGTTTTCCGTCTGCCAGCACGGTGCAGGGCAGATACGATACATAGGAGGGCTGCGGGATCAGCACCTCATCGCCCGGGTCCAGCAGCGCCCGCAGCGCTATATCAATGGCTTCGCTGCCGCCGATGGTGATCAGCGTTTCGGAGGCCGGATCATAGGACACGTTCACACGGCGCTTCAGATAGGCACAGATCTCCTGGCGCAGCGGCATAAGACCGCTGTTGCTGGTATAGAAGGTGCGCCCCCGTTCCAGGGATTCAATGCCCGCCGTGCGTATATGCCAGGGTGTATCAAAATCCGGCTCGCCCACTCCCAGAGAGATAGCGTCCGGCATTTCGTTGACAATATCAAAAAACTTGCGGATGCCGGAGGGCGCGATCCCCCGGACCTTCGCAGAAAGCATTTCTCTCACGGCAGGATCCTCATCCTTTCATCGGTATGCTGCGGGACCAGTGTCGTGCCGTGGACCTTGTATTTTTTCAGCACGAAATGTGTGGCCGTGCTCAGTACTGACTCCAGCGGAGAAAGCTTATCTGACACAAAGGTGGCTACCTCGCGCATACTGCTTCCTTCGATGATCACGGTAAAGTCATAGGCGCCGGACATCAGATAGACCTCATCCACTTCCGGATAGTTGTAGATCCTCTCGGCGATCTTATCAAACCCCATGCCGCGCTGCGGGGTCACCTTAACTTCAATCAGAGCGGTCACCACCTCGCGGGAGGTGTTCTCCCAGTTGATGAGGGTGTGGTAGCCACAGATAATGTTTTCTTTTTCCATATCGGCGATCTCATTCGCCACGTCCACTTCATCCATGCCCAGCAAGGCAGCCAGGTCGTGCAGGTCGATGCGGGCGTCCCTTTCGATCGCATCCAGTATTTTCTCTCTCATTTTCTCTCCATCCGGCGGATCAGATCCCGCCCATACCCATTATGCCTACCAGCAGGCCAACGACCATTGCCACGCAGATGACGACTACGATCACCTGAGCCATAATGCGTTTGGTTTTATTATCTCTGAAATTCATCATAATTCGTATTCACTCCTTTTCCCCGGAGCTGCCGGGCATTTTACGCACCTGTGACGAAGCGTTCTGAATAGTTATAACATAATTCACGCCTGCTGTCGACAGACATTCTCACCGATTTCCTTTGTCAAATGAATGGTCCGGATAGACCGTAACGCTCATATTGCTGTTATGATATCTGCCATCATCCGTGACATCTTTTCCCAGCCACGCCGGTGCCTCGAAGGTCTCCGCCTCTTCCATGGTCGGGAATTCGATCTCTGCCAGCACCATGTCGTCAAACGGTTCCTCAAAAATATCCATCTCCACCGTATACGGGGGCAGGGGAATCAGCACCCGGCGTTTGCGGATCACATTACCTTCCGCCTTGGACCGCAGGCTGCGGTAGGCCTCTTCCGAAAGCGGCAGTTCAAACTCCTCCCGGGCCAGCATGCCCTCCCCCTTGACCGTAAGAATGGATTTGTCATCCCGCTTCCTGACGCGGATGACCGGCTCCCGGCACACGTAGGCCTGCTCAATCAGGACAGACGGATACTTCTCCCATCCCTCCGGCAACGCTCTCATACGAAATTTACGTTCTATTTCCATCTCTTTACCTCTCCTCATGGATTTCCCCGGCAAATCTTTTTCTGTCTCAGACATCATTATAGTAAATCTCTGGAAAAATACAATAACTCAAATTCAAGACTCGCTCGCGAGTCTTGAGCGGAGCGTTTTTTCTTGGCCAAGAAAAAACACTTGCGAATCATCTCTGCCTCGTGCATAATAGACTTATACTGTAGTGCGTTCTGCTGCGGGCAGGACATTTCTGAAATTGAGGTGATAATCATGTACATGGAAGAGTACCAGCGGTGGCTGGCGGCAGATCTGATTGATTTTGATCTGAAAAAAGAGCTTCAGAGCATCAGCGGTGATGAGGATGCCATTAAAGAACGTTTTGCTGTAAAGCTGCAGTTCGGAACGGCCGGTCTGCGCGGCACCCTGGGCGCCGGCACCAACCGTATGAATATCTGGGTCGTGCGCCAGGCTACGCAGGGTGTGGCTGACTGGGTAAAGACACAAGGCGGCACCCAGACGGTAGCCATCAGCTACGACAGCCGTCTGAAGGGCTGGAATTTCGCCAGAGAAGCTGCCGGTGTTCTGGCCGCCAACGGCATTCAGGTGCGCATCTATGATGAGCTGATGCCTGTGCCCGCGTTAAGCTTTGCCACCCGCTATTATAAATGCAACGCCGGCATCATGGTAACGGCTTCCCACAATCCGGCTAAGTATAACGGCTACAAGGCCTACGGCCCGGATGGCTGCCAGATGACCGATGACGCGGCTGCCGTGGTCTATGCTTCCATCCAGAAGACCGACGTCCTGACCGGTGCCAAATACATGTCCTTCGCTGAAGGCGTGGAAAAGGGCCTGATCCGCTTTGTGGGCGAGGATTGCAAGGATGCGCTCTATGCAGCCATCGAGGCCTGCCAGGTGCGCCCCGGTCTGTGCCGTACCGCCGGCCTGAAGCTGGCCTATTCGCCGCTGAACGGCACTGGTCTTGTGCCTGTGACCCGCGTGCTGAAGGATATCGGCATCGAGGATGTCTCCATCGTACCGGAGCAGGAATATCCCAATGGCTATTTCACCACCTGTTCTTATCCGAATCCGGAGATCTTTGCCGCGCTGGAAAAGGGCCTGGAACTGGCCAAAGAGATCGGTGCGGATCTGATGCTTGCCACCGATCCCGATGCAGACCGCGTGGGCATCGCCATGCGCTGCCTGGACGGCTCTTACGAGCTGGTGTCCGGCAATGAGATGGGCGTTCTGCTGCTGGACTACATCTGCGCGGGCCGCATCGAAAAGGGCACCATGCCCAAGAATCCCGTGGCGGTGATGTCTATCGTCTCCACGCCGCTGGCGGATGCCGTGGCAGAGCACTACGGCGTAGAACTGCGCCACACGCTGACCGGCTTTAAGTGGATCGGCGATCAGATCGCCCAGCTGGAAAAGGACGGCGAGGAAGACCGCTTTATCTTCGGATTTGAAGAGAGCTACGGCTATCTGGCCGGCCCTTACGTGCGTGACAAGGACGCCATCGTGGGTTCCATGCTGATCTGCGAGATGGCAGCCTACTACCGCAGCATCGGTTCCTCTATCAAGGAGCGTCTGGAAGAGATCTACGCACAGTACGGCCGTTACCTGAACAAGGTAGACAGCTTTGAATTCCCCGGCCTGTCCGGCATGGATAAGATGGCCGGCATCATGAGCGGGCTGCGGGAGAACCCTCCGAAGGAATTTGCCGGCAAGGCCGTGGTAAGTGCCACAGACTTCACCAAGCCGGAAGAAACCGGCCTGCCCAAGGCCAACGTGCTCATCTATAAGCTGGAAGACGGCGCCTCTGTGATCGTACGCCCCTCCGGTACCGAGCCCAAGATCAAGACCTACTTCACCACGCTGGGCAAAGACCTGGCAGAAGCACAGGCAGAAAAGGATGCGCTGGCAGAAGCCATCAAGCCCATTCTGGCATAACTAGGTGACAAGGGGACGTACCTTTTGTCACATTGCATGCAATGTGACAAAAAGGTACGTCCCCTTGTCACCTCTCTACACACGTTTCAGAACTTCCCGGTAGGGCATATCACCGCCGAAGATATCCAGGGCGCTGCCAATGGTCACATCTACATGATCTTTTCCCAATCTTTTTACCCGGTCCAGGTCGGAAAAGCTTCCCACACCGCCGGCATAGGTCACCGGGATTTCCGTAAAATCTCCCAGCAGGCGAAGAACGTCTTCTTCTACGCCCTGCCGCTTTCCCTCTGCATCTACCGCGTGAATCAGGAACTCATCGCAGCAGGCGGCCAGGTGATGAAGCGTCTCCGCCGTCAAGGGCGTCCGGGTATATTTCTGCCAGCGGTCGGTGACAATGTAATAGACATCATCCTTCCTGCGGCAGCTCAGATCCAGCACCAGATGTTCTTTGCCCACGGCAGCGATCATCCGCTCCAGATTTTCTTCGTTGATCCTTCCTCCGGAAAATACGTAGGAGGTCACAATGACATGAGACGCGCCTGCGTTCAGAAATTCTTCCGCGGTTTCCGGTCGGATGCCGCCCCCCAGCATCAGGCCGCCGGGCCAGGCAGAAAGTGCGGACAGTGCCTGCCGTTTGGTGGCTTCATAGTGTTCGGAGGAAGCGGGATTCAGCAGGATCACATGTCCGCCGCGCAGGTCATCCGCCGCATAGAAGCGGGCAAAATCTGCCGCAGACCGCTCCGAAACAAAATTTTCGGCGGCTGCATCTCCCTCATCCCGCAGGGTCCCCCCTACGATCTGCTTCACCTTTCCGTTGTGAATATCGATGCACGGGCGAAATTTCATGCTGTGCCTCCTTTCGAAAATCTGCCGGCAGTCATCTCACCGCCGGCAGTTCTATGCCTGATATTACTGCAGGAACTCATCCACGCCGTTGGCGATCCCCTGCACGATCTTGTTCTGATATTCCTCTGTCTGCATGAGCTCGTCCTCTTCCTGGTTGCTCATGTATCCCATCTCGACAATGGTGACCGGCACCTCGCTCCAGTTAATGCCGGACATGGTATCCGTCTCCCACACGCCGCGGTCCGCCGCGCCGGTAGACGCCACCATATTGTCCTGCACGGCCTGGGCCAGCGCCTTGCATTCAGCGTAAATATCTCCGTTATAAGGATTGTCGGGCGTCTGGCAGATCGTCATACAACCATGGGTACTATGGTCCTCGCTGCCATCCGCATGGATGCGCAGGAAAGCATCCGCATTCGCCTCGTTAGCAATGGCCGCGCGTTCACTGTTGGAAATGTTCACATCGTTGGTGGTGCGGACCATGATTACCTCATACCCACGGGATTCCAGTTCATCCCGCAGCTTCAGGGCTACCGTCAGGTTCAGTTCATACTCGTTGGCACCGGTATAGTCGCCGGCGGTGCCGCTGGATACCTTGGCCTTCATGGTAGAGGATCCCGGACCATCCGGCTCTTTTTCTGAGTTCTGGTGTGCCTGATGTCCTGCGTCTATGCAGACCACCTTGCCGGTTGTGGAGCCGGGCTCCCGCAGGAACTCGCTCTTGATATAACACTTTTGATCCTCATAGATCACGGCGCTCCACTCGCCTTCCTCCCCGATTCGGGAGACCTCTGTGCGGCGTGCCAGTTTCCCGGCAACCTCCGCATCGGTAGAAGGAGCCCTTCTTACATTGACTGTATCTGTGGTGACCATGGTTACTGCTGCAGCCTTCTCCGCCTCCGTGAGGGTGGTCGATGCCTGTGCTGCGCCGGACTCGCTGCCTTCTGCTGCGCCGCTTTCCCCGGCCGCTGCCTGCGCACCGTTGTTCTGGCCCGCAATGCCAGCCACGCCGGCAGTTCCTGCTGCACTTTCGCTTCCGGCCGCAGCGCTTCCGTTTTCATCTGTCACGCCTCCTGCCTCAGCACTACCATCTGCGGCAGTAGTTTCCGTCACTTCCCCGGAAGCCTCTTCCGTCGGACCTGCCTTCGTCTCCAGCGCCGTCTCCGCCTCAGACTCGACCTGACTGCCCGCCGCTGCAGTTTCACCCTGCTGCTTCCCCTGACAGCCCGCCAGGAAAAGCATCGTACACAGCAGCATAATAACGATACCCGTTCTTTTCACGATTCTCATAATGAACTTCCTTCCTATATATTAAGAAATATATATCTTCTTACTTTTGCACATCGACAGAACAATCCTGTGTCTCCGGCACATTCAATGCCAAGAATAACACAGGATTGTTTCAGCTTCAAGTCAACAAGCGACTTTTTTCTTAATTCGTCGTCCGGAATCGTTTCTGTTCACAGACCAGGTTGTCTGATATTCTGAAAATCAGGCGTCTACCGTGTAGTTGGGTGCTTCTTTGGTGATGTGCACGTCGTGCGGATGACTTTCCTTCAGGGAGGCGGCGGAGATCTTCACGAACTCGCTCTTTTCCTTCAGATCCTGAATGGTCGGCGCGCCGCAGTAGCCCATACCGGAGCGGATGCCGCCCACCATCTGGAACACGGTATCCTCCAGGCTGCCCTTGTAGGCCACACGGCCTTCTACGCCCTCGGGCACCAGCTTCTTGGCTTCCGTCTGGAAGTAGCGGTCCTTGCTGCCGTTTTCCATAGCTGCAATGGAGCCCATGCCACGGTATACTTTATATTTCCGGCCCTGGAAGATCTCAAACTCGCCGGGAGCCTCGTCAGTGCCTGCGAACAGGGATCCCATCATGCAGACATTCGCGCCGGCCGCCAGTGCTTTGGTCATGTCGCCGGAATACTTGATGCCGCCGTCCGCGATGATCGGGATATTGTACTCCTTCGCCACCTCGTAGCAGTTCATGACAGCCGTGATCTGCGGTACACCGATACCGGCCACCACACGGGTGGTGCAGATGGAGCCCGGTCCGATACCTACCTTTACGGCATCCACGCCCGCGTCGATCAGTGCCTGTGTGGCCGCCCCCGTGGCTACGTTGCCGGCGATTACCTGCAGTTCCGGATAAGCTTCCTTGATGCTGCGCACGGCGTTCAGGATATTCTTGGAGTGACCATGGGCGGAATCGATGACGATGCAGTCCACCTTGGAGGCTACCAGCGCCGCCACGCGGTCCATCATGTTGCCGGTGATGCCCACCGCCGCGCCGCACAGCAGCCGGCCCTGGGAATCCTTGGCGGAATTCGGATACTTGATCTGCTTTTCAATATCCTTGATGGTGATAAGGCCTTTCAGGTTAAAGTTCTCATCCACAATGGGAAGCTTTTCCTTACGGGCACGCCCCAGGATCTGCTTAGCCTCTTCCAGCGTGACGCCCTCTCTGGCCGTCACCAAGTCTTTAGAGGTCATGGATTCATAGATTTTTTTGGTGAAGTCTGTTTCAAATTTCAGGTCACGGTTGGTGATGATGCCTACCAGCCGGCGCCCCTCCGTGATCGGCACGCCGCTGATGCGGTACTTGGCCATCAGCGCGTTGGCGTCGGCCAGGGTATGGTTAGGAGAAAGATAGAACGGATCCGTGATAACGCCGTTTTCCGAACGTTTGACCTTATCCACCTCTTCTGCCTGCTGCTCTACGGACATATTCTTGTGGATGATACCGATACCGCCCTGTCTGGCCATGGCGATGGCCATCTGGTACTCAGTAACCGTATCCATACCGGCACTCATCATCGGGATGTTCAGCCGGATCTTCTGTGTCAGCCAAGTGGAAAGATCCACCATGTTGGGCGTCACCTCTGAATAGGCAGGCACCAGTAAAACATCATCAAACGTAATTCCTTCACCAATAATTTTCGCCATGATCTTTTCTCCTGTCAGATAGTCGTTGGGTGGGTATATTTTCACCATTCTAACGAAAGAATCCTGCCTTGTCAAGGACGAAACGCAAGAACTTTCATCGGTTTGGTTTACTTAGACAATTTACGGCTCCGTACCGCCTCACGTTCTTCTTTTTTCCAGATCCGATGCAGCAGCCACTCCGTGAACAGCCCCAGGTAGCGCATGCAGGGCTCCGCAATAATACCGAAAACGATCATCAGCATGGCGACCTGTTTTGTCACCATCTGAATGGAATAGAACCAGTCAAGCCGGAACAGGCTGAACACCAGTCCCACGATCATGCTGATCAGGATGACCCAGTGCAGCCTTGTCATGGGCTTCATGATGCGGTACATGATCATAAAACCTACCAGAGAGACCAGCAGCGTGCAGGCCGTGGAAAGGGAATCGCTGCCCACCTGGAATTCCTCGCAGAAGAGCACCAGTGCCAGCACCACGCCGAAATCCGTCAGGCCCGCGGGCAGCGCCCGCAGCAGCACGTTGGTCAGGAAATGCCCGCGGATCGGGTCCTTGTTGGGCTCCTGGGAAAGCAGGAACGCAGGAATACCTATGGTGAACATGCTGATCAGTGAAAGCTGCGCCGCCTCCAGCGGATAATCCATCACCAGGATCACGGAGAACACGGATAGCAGCAGGGAAAAGATGTTCTTTACCAGGAACAGGCTGGCCGTGCGCTCAATATTATTGACTACCCGGCGTCCCTCCAGCACCACATCAGGCATCTTGGCAAAATCCGAATCCAGCAGCACCAACTGCGCTACCTGAGAGGCTGCCTCCGAACCGGAAGCCATGGCGATGGAACAGTCCGCATCCTTCAGCGCCAGCACATCGTTCACGCCGTCGCCGGTCATGGCCACGGTCTCTCCCATATCCTGCAGCACCTTTACAAAGGTCCGCTTCTGGTCCGGCGTCACTCGGCCGAACACAGTGTAGCGCTTCATAGCCGCGTAGATGCTCCGTTCATCGGTGAGGGTCTGTGCATCCACATAGTCCTCTGCGCCTTCAATGCCCGCCTCCTGCGCGATGGCGGACACGCTGACCGGATTATCACCGGATATCACCTTCACGGCCACATCCCGCTCTGCAAAATACCGGAAGGTATCTGCGGCACCGGCGCGCACCCGGTTGGCCAGCAGTACGGTGCCAAGCAAGCGGATCGGGTGGGTGAGCAGTTCTCCGTTCAGTTCTCCGTCATAGGTGCCGAAGGCCATCACGCGGTAGCCGGCCTCACCGTGCGTCTCGATCATATCCTGATAGCGCTCATAGTCATCGCCCAGAAGAAATTCCGGTGCGCCGAGCACGTAGTTCACCCCGCCGATCACAGCGCCGCTGTATTTTACGCGGGAAGAAAAGGGCACCACCCGCGTGGGCCGGCGGCCGTCATCTTCTGTAAAATAATCCTTCATGGCCCTCATGGTAGCGTTATCCGCCGGCATGCCCTGTACAAAATCGCACAAAATGGTCCGAACTTCTTCCGGGAAAGGAGCTTCCTCCTGCGCCACCGCAAGGGATGTCATCTCTGCCGGAGAGATTGTCTTTTCCTTCGGCACAGACAATGCCCGCACAGACACCTTCCTGGCCCCGGACTCGCGCTGCCCAAGTACAATATCCTCGAAATCTTCATCCGCAGCAGTCTCCATTGACGCCGGAGTACTCTCCGCAGGCTGCGGCAGGACCTCCCCGGCCTCTTCATCCTGCTTCGGCGCCAATCCGGTCAGGAAATTCTTGACCTCCATGTGGTCTTCTGTGATGGTCCCGGTCTTATCCACGCACAGCACCGTGACTCTGGCCAGTGTCTCCATGGATTTCATATCATGGATCAACACCTTTTTCTGTGCCAGGCGCATGGCGGAAACGGCCAGCGCCACACTGGCAGTCAGATACAGTCCCTCCGGAATCATGCCGATGACCGCCGCCACCATGTTGGTGACGCTGTCCCGGAAACCGGAGTGCAGCACAATAAACTGCTGATAGAACAAAAGCGCTCCGATGGGAATGATGATCACGCCCACGATCTTGACCAGACGGTCCAGCGCGCGGATCATCTCCGACTGCTCCCCGCCCTTCTGCTTGGTCGCCTGCAATGTCAGCTTGGATATATAGGAATCCTCGCCCACTGCTGTCAGGCGGGCCAGGCATTTTCCGGAGACCACAAAGCTTCCGGAGAGCAGCCGCTTCCCGGGATGCTTGCTGATCTCATCCGACTCACCGGTCAGGAGTGATTCGTTGACCTGAATACTCCCCGAGAGGACCACCGCATCCGCCGGGATCTGTGCGCCGGCTGTCAGCTCAATAACGTCGTCCAGCACCAGTTCATCAGTGCGCACGGGCACGGCCTGCCCGTCGCGGATGGCCGTCACCTGCGCGGTATTCAGGATCTTCATGCGGTCCAGCACTCGTTTGGAACGGATCTCCTGAATAATACCGATCATAGTATTGCAGAAGATTACCCCCATAAAGAGCATATCCCGGTAGGACTGCACAATGGCCAGCAGTATCGCCAGGATCACAAAGATCATATTAAAATAGGTAAATGTATTCTTGCGGATGATCTCTTTGATGGTGCGGGTGTCCGGATCCACCGTTGTATTGACGAATCCTGCCTCCACTCGCTCCTCTACCTGCTCCTGCGTCAGGCCGTCGTTCGGATCGACATCGATCTCCGGCAGATATACGCGTTCCTCCTCCGGGAGGTCACGTTTTAATTGTATCTTTTTTTGTCTCATATGGATTTCCGATCTTTACTGTAGTTGATTCAGGATCGCTGTTCCGGGCAGCATATATGGGTCACGATGTGTAAAACAGCAGCATCAGTGCAGTGCCCAGCGCGATCCACGGCCCAAATGGGAATGGACCGCTTTTTCCTCCGCGCCGCCTGATCAGCGCACAGATCAGCCCTCCCGCGCACGCGATCATCATGGCCGGCAATATTCCCGCAGGTCCCAGGTATAATGCAGCCGCAGCGAACAGCTTGATATCTCCGCCCCCCAGAAGGACCCTTCCGCGGATACTCTCCGCCAGCAGGGTGATCAGCCAGAGCCCTCCTCCGCAGATCGCGGCGGCTGCTATATAGGGCAGCACCTCCTGAAAGCTGTCAAACACGATCCCGGCGGCTGCCGCCCAGGCGATCACGGCGATTACATGACAGCCATTCGGAATGCGCATGTTTTTCATATCCTGCATGGCCGCCACCGCCAGACAGCAGAGAAAAACACCGTTCCGCAGGCAGAACATCGTCAACCTTATATACTCATTCGCCCACATGTATACGCTTCTCTTCCTCTGCCGCGCGCATTTTCTTTTCCTCTTTGTTCCGGATACGCAGGTCACGGAAAAAATCCTGCAGGATATCCGTGCACTCCTTCCGCAGCACGCCGATGGTCAGCGCCGTCTGGTGATTAAACGCAGGCATCTGCAGAATGTTCAGGATAGAGCCGGCGCAGCCGGCCTTGGGGTTCATGGTGCCCACGACGACCCGGTCGATCCGGGACTGTACGATGGCACCGGAGCACATCTGACAGGGCTCCAGGGTCACATACAGGGTGCAGCCCTCCAGGCGCCAGTCGCCCAGCTTCCTGCTGGCCCGGTCGATGGCCGTCAGTTCCGCGTGTGCCAGCGTGGTGTGATTGGTATTGCGGCGGTTATAACCCCGCCCCACGATCTGCCCGTCGCAGACGATCACACAGCCGATAGGCACTTCCCCGTAGCGGGTAGCCCGCTTCGCCTGTTTCAGGGCCTCCCGCATAAAGTGTTCGTCCTGCGGCTCCGGCTCCGTCAACTGAACGGCTTCCTCCTCCGTCGGTTCATAAAACCACATCTTCGTCCCCTCCGAAAAAAGGGATGTGCCGTGCACATCCCCTGATATCTGTCCTTATTTCCCGCTGGACTGTACGGGCTCGCAGGTCTGCATCACGCCAAGCCGCTGGAAGGTCCGTTCGTCGGTCTCCGAAAGCATAGCGGTGGTGTGCACCTGTGCGCCGCGCAGGTTGGGAAGCTGACGCAGCGCCATATCCGCCAGGCCGTTGGTGGTGGAGCTGGCCGAAAGAGCGATCAGCACCTCCTCCATATGCATGCGCGGGTTCCGGCTGCCCAGGTATTCCACCTTCAGCTTCTGAATGGGGGCAATGACTTCCGGCGTGATCAGCCGCACCTCGTGATTGATCTTGCCGAGGTACTTTAAGGCGTTGATCAGCAGTGCGGAGCAGGCGCCCAGCAGGTCTGTGGTCTTGCCGGTGATAATGGTACCGTCCGGGAGCTCCATGGCGGCCGCCTCCGTGCCGCTTTCCTTCTCTCGGGCCAGAGCAGCCGGCACCACCGGGCGATCCATCTTATCGATGCCCGCTTTGTGCAGCAGCAGCTCGATCTTGGTGGCCTCTGCCTCCGGCGCCTTGCCTCTTGCCACCTTCAGCAGCGTCTGATAATAGCGACGGATGATCTCCTGATGGGAGGCCTCGCAGCAGGCGGCATCATCTATGATGCAGTTGCCCGCCATATTTACGCCCATATC
>CAMNFR010000042.1 GCA_946537305.1 uncultured Lachnospiraceae bacterium
TGTCTCCTCTATCTTTCCACCGTAACGAATTTTTGCCGGTTGACATTGAACAGACCGCGGTCTGTGATCTTCAGATCGGGAATCACGGGCAGTGACATGAAGACCAGTGTCATCACCGGTTCGATGGCGGGATTGATCTCCAGTACATCCCAGGCGGTGCTATGGATGCGGTCGAAGGCATCCCGCACTTCCTCTGCCGGGCGGTCGCTCATCAGGCCGGCTACCGGAAGCGGCAGGCGTTCAAGCACCTTCCCATCCCTCACCAATACAATGCCGCCCCGCTGAGCAATCAGTTCCTGTACGGCGTGATAAATCTCATCGGCGTTTACGCCGACGGTAATAATATTATGGGAGTCATGCGCCATGGAAATGGCGATGGCACCGTGCTTGATTCCGTAGCCGCGGATGAGTGCGTTGGCCATGTTCCCCGTGCAGTGGTGCCGTTCGATCACAGAGATCTGCGCGACATCCAGGGCAGGGTCAAAGGAGAAGACACCGTCCGGCGTGCGGCGGATGAAGGCATCCCCTTCTTCACTCAGGACCGTCCCGGGGTGGGTGTCGATCACACGCACGTGGTCGGAGGTCAGGCGCAGGGTGATCTGCTCCTTTGTGAACGGCTTTACGTGCATGGTGTCGTTCATGGCGCCGGGATCGGCAACGTGTATTTCGGGCAGATAGCGTCCGTTCTCTGCGGCCAGCTCTCCGCAGATCCATACCTTTTCTACGTGGAAATCCTTCAGATCC
Organism: uncultured Lachnospiraceae bacterium; assembly: GCA_946537305.1. GTDB lineage: Bacteria > Bacillota > Clostridia > Lachnospirales > Lachnospiraceae > UBA3305. The sequence continues at coordinate 745 of CAMNFR010000042.1, forward strand.
CGAACCAGGGCGATATCGGCGCGGCGGGCAGGGGCAATGGCGCCGCGGTCACGCAGGCCGTAGCATTCCGCCGTGTTCAGGGTCGCCATCTGAATGGCTGTGATGGGATCGATCCCGTTCTCCACGCATACCCGCAGGGAATCATCCATATGTCCGTCTTCCAGCAGCATCAGAGGCTGACGGTCGTCGGAGCAGAGAATACAGCGTCTGGCATTTTCCGGGGTGACGCCCTTCAGAAGGAGCGGGAGCTCCCGGCAGGCGGAGCCGTAGCGCAGCTGTACATACATCCCGTTTTCCAGGCGCAGCTGCATTTCTTCCAGGGAACCGCATTCATGATCGTTGATAATGCCGGCGGCCATGTAACCGGCCAGGGCCTTGCCCATCAGTCCGGGGGCGTGGCCGTCAACCAGCGCTCCTTCCTCCTCGGCCATCACCAGTTTGGCCAGCACATCCTCCTCTTCATTGATCACGCCGTAGCCGTTCATAAATTCGCCCACGCCCATGACGCCGGGAAGATGAAGGGCCTCCCGCATGGTCTCGGCGTCCAGCACGGCGCCGGAATCCTCCCACTGCGTGGCGGGCACACAGGAGGGGACCACATAGCGGATGTCCAACAAGGTATTTTCCGCGGCCTTCAGCATGTATTTCAGGGCTTCCATGCCGCGTACATTCACGATTTCATGCGGGTCGGATATGGTGGTCGTGGTGCCTCGGGGGACCACGATCCGGCCGAATTCTTCGGGGGTCAGGAACGAGGATTCTACGTGGATATGGCTGTCGATCAGGCCGGGGATGGCGTACAGTCCCCCCGCATCTACTTCCTGGATTCCGTTGTATTCTCCTATGGCAGCAATCATTTCGTCACTGACGGCAATGTCGCCCTCCTGAATCTGATGTGTAAAAACATTGACAATACGTGCATTCTTGATTACCAGGTCCGCGGGCTGCTTTCCCGCCGCGATGCGGATCCGTTTTTTCAAAGTATCCATCGACATAAAAAGCGCCTCCCCGATCGTATTTGGATACCATTATAGCACGACGGGGTGAAAAATCAAGAAAAATAATGACATTCTTGACAAAGAAAGCAGAATATTTATAATAAAGGTGAAAAGAGTGTTACAGAAGCCGGGGTAGGCAGAAAGGAAGATGTTATGACAGAGGTAGAAATATATCAGAAAAAGATGCGGGAAGTCCCGTGCGGGAATCCTTATATGCAGGAGGCGGTCCGGGAAGCCTTCCGGGGAATCTCTGCCGGTGACGGCGGGCCTTTCGGTACGGTCATTGTGAAGGATGGGGAGATCGTGGGCCGGGGGCACAATTGCGTCCTTCGGGATAATGATGCCACCTGCCATGGAGAGATCGCGGCCATCCGGGATGCGGGAAAACGGCTGGGAACCTTTGATCTTTCGGGCTGCGAGCTCTACACCACGGGCGAGCCCTGCCCCATGTGCCTCTGTGCCACCCTGTGGGCAAACATTTCTCAGGTCTACTATGGCTGCACCATAGAGGATAACGAGAGGATCGGATTCCGGGACAATAAGTTCGATAAGATCTTTGGCGGACGGGACAAGCTGGGAACATACCTGAAGGCCATTGACCGCGCAGCCTGCCTTGCGCTGTTCGATGCGTACGCGGAAGGAGATCATCAAGAGTATTAAGTGCGATGTCGCTTTGCAAGCGACCATTTCCAACGGCCGCTGTGCTATCCTTTTGTCAGAAAAACAAAGTGAATCCGGAATACCCGGAGGATGCTTGGGACAGGAGGGTATACAATATGAAGAAGAATATGACAGAGCTGGTCATGATCCTGGATCGCAGCGGTTCCATGGGGGGGCTGGAGAAGGATACCATCGGCGGTTTTAATTCCATGCTGGAAAAGCAGCGCAGGGAAGAGGGAGAGGTGCTGGTCACCACGGTCCTGTTCGATCATGTGGTCGAGATACTGCATGACCGCGTGCCGCTGGAAAAGGTACGGCCTATGACGGAGCGCGAATATTATGTGCGCGGGTGCACGGCGCTGCTGGATGCCATCGGCAGCACCATCCATCACATCGCCAACATCCACAAATATGCCAGAGAAGAAGACCGCCCGGAAAAGACCATCTTTATTATCACCACGGACGGTCTGGAAAATGCCAGCAAGGAATACTCCTACTCGGTGGTCAAAAAGATGGTGGAGCATGAAAAAGAAAAGTACGGCTGGGAATTCCTCTTCCTGGGAGCCAATATTGACGCCATCGCCACGGCGGCAAGTTTTGGGATCGGAGAGGACCGGGCCGTACGGTATGAGAGCGATTCACAGGGGACCGCGCTGAATTATGAAGTATTAAATGATGCGGTGCGCACCATGAGATCGGCTGCGCCGGGGGCGGCACCCATGGGAAGTGCCTGGAAAAGCCGCATCGAAGAGGACTATGCCCGGAGAGGAAAGAAGGATAAAGCTTGATTCAGTCCGGGCGTCGGCATGTGGGGCACAGGTACGGCGGTCACTCGTCCCGCTCGTGTTCACCCCAGAAAAAGGCGACCACTGTCCCGGGGCCGGTATGGCTGCCGATGGTGGTCCCGATATTAAAGATCTTTACAGGCTCTGCCAATTCCGGCAGAGCCGCTTCTATGCTGTCAGCCAGCGCCCGCGCATCTTCCGGTCGGTCGGAATGGGATACATAGCATTTGCCGCTGTAATGGATACCCCCTTTGGCTTCCGCAGTCACGTGGTTCACGATTTCCTGCAGGGCGCGCTTTTTGCAGCGGATCTTCTGGCGTACAGCCAGCGTTCCATTGCGATCCACATAGATGAGGGGACAGATTTTCAGGATCTTGCCTAGCGTCCCTGCCGTTTTGGAAACGCGCCCCCCTCGGATCAGATAGGTCAGATCCGAGGTGCAGACCCAGTGGATCACCTCCAGCCGGTGCGCTTCCGCCCAGTCACGGAGGGCATCAATGGTATATCCTTCATCTCGCAGGTCCGCCAGTTTATCCATCAACAAGCCGTATCCGGAGGCCGCGCACAGCGAGTCCACAATATAGATCTTCCGGTCGGGATAACGTGCAGCCAGGTCTTCGGCGGCGATCACGGCGGAATTATAGCTGCCGGAGATACCGCTGCTGACGCACAGGTGTAAAATGTCCTTCCCTTCCTTCAGGAAGGGTTCAAAGTGGGCTTCATATTCTCCCACAGAGACCTGAGAGGTCCGGGTCATTTCTCCGGCTACCATGCGGCGGTAGAATTCCGAAAGAGGAACAGACTTGCCCAGGTCGTCCAAATAGGAGACGCCGCCCAGTTCAAAGTGAAAACACACATAGACAATATCCCGTTGCTGCATATGCTCCGGGGTCAGATCCGCGGTAGAACAGCAGCTTAATATATAATCATGCATAAAAATACCCTCCTTCACCAGGCGAGGCCTGTTCGAAATACTTTTGCATGTGGTTTTAAAAACTACATCACGGGCTATTATACACGCTGCGCGGCGCTTTGGCAAGAGAAAGAGGTCATAATAAAGAAAAAGCCTTATCCGCTGTGAAAAGGGATAAGGCTTTGGGAAAATTTAAAAGTGATTCTTACAGAAGTCCGATAGACATCAGGAAGAGGATGAACAGGATCACCGGCGCCGCGTAGCGGATCATCAGGGTGAAGAGGGTCTTGCGTCCCAGGTCCTCTCCGTTCTTGCCGGCTTCGTCGAAGGCAAACTGCGGTTTCTTGATCCATCCGATCAGGATACAGGTGGCGATGGCTACGATGGGCATCATCACATAGTTGGACAGATAGTCCATGATATCCAGGATCTGTCCGACGGCGCCGTTGGGCAGGGTGTACTCAAAGTAGAGCACATTGTAGCCAAGGCAGACCAGGATGCCGAGTGCCAGCGCGATCAGAGATTCCAGAATGGTAGCCTTGCCGCGGGGCATCTTAAAGTTCTTGTGGTCGATCAGACTGGAGACAACGGCCTCCAGCACGGACATGGCACTGGTCACGGCTGCGAACAGGACCATCGCAAAGAACAGGGTGCCCACGATGCGTCCCGCCGGTCCCATGGCTGCGAAGACCTTGGGCAGGGAGACAAACATCAGGGAAGGACCGGAAGCCATGCCTTCGGTTCCCATGAATACGAACACGCTGGGGATGATCATAACGCCGGCCAGGAAGGCGACCGCCGTATCAAAGATCTCGATCCGGTTGATGGACTGGACCAGATCCGCGTCATCCGGCACATAGGAACCATAAGCGATCATGATACCCATGGCAATGGAGAGGCTGTAGAAAAGCTGTCCGGCGGCATCCATGACCACCAGCAGGAATTTCTTGAACGTGACCCCTTCGAAGGAGGGGACCAGATAGATCTTCATGCCCTGCAGGCCGGTCACCACGGTGCCGTCCGCGTTGGTGCTCTTCAGCGTCAGAGAGAAAATGGAAATTCCCAGGACCAGCAGTACCAGCACAGGCATGATAATACGGGAATACTTCTCAATACCGGAAGCCACGCCTTTATAAATGATGAAGGTGCAGGCGAACAGGAAGATGGCCAGCATAATGATCGGCTCGTACTGCGAAGTAATGAAGCCGCCGAAATAGCCGTCTTCCGCAGCCTCCAGACCGTGGCCGGTCAGGAAGACCAGAAAATACTTCAGCACCCATCCGCCGATTACGCAGTAATAGGGCAGAATGAGGAATGGCACCAGGGTGGCGACAGAGCCGACCCATCCGAACCGCTTATCCAGCTTGCCATAGGCGGTCAGGGGACTCTGTTTGGTATTTCGGCCGATGACGACCTCTGCCGTCAGCAGCGTAAAACCGAAGGTCAGGGCCAGCAGCAGGTATATGACCAGGAACAGACCGCCGCCATCACGGGCAGCCAAATAGGGGAAACGCCAGATATTGCCCAGTCCCACCGCGCTGCCGGCAGCCGCCAGCACAAAACCCAGGGAACCGGAGAAGGTTTCTCTCTTAGTTTTCATAGAACAACATCTCCTTATAGATCTCATTTCAGTATATACGAATACAATTTGCAACTTTATCATATATTGGGGAGAAATACAAATACTATTCTCCTATGATTATATTGTAATAGCCTGCGCCTTCGGCAGGGAACTCTTAGTTGTCTGCATGGCCGCCGCATGCTATAATGGTGCGAAGCAACAATCGGTATAAATTCAAGACTTGCCCGCGAGTCTTGGTGCAGGAGGAATGGGTCCTATGCGGTGTGATGAGTGCGCGTATTTTGAATATGATGAAGACGAAGAGGAATATTTCTGCTCCGTGAACATGGATGAGGATGATTACTACCGCCTGCTGCAGAGCAGCTATAAGGAATGCCCGTACTATCGCAACGGGGATGAGTATGCGGTGGTGCGTCACCAGATCTGACGGCGGACAGGAGGAGCGATGAAGACCGGAAAATATCAGTTCTTTCAACACAGAGAGTGTGAATTCTTCCCCTGCCACAAGGGCGTGCCGGAGGAGGATTTTAACTGCCTTTTCTGTTACTGCCCCTTATATGCGCTGGGAGAGCGCTGCGGCGGAGGTTTTGTCTACCTGGAGAACGGGGTGAAGAGCTGCGAGAACTGCAGCTTCCCGCACCGCAGGGAAAATTATGGGGATATTCTGGCCCGTTTTTCTGAAATTGCGGCCCTTGCGGCGCGCCGGGAGGAAAAGGATGCCAAGGACAAAACGGAATGGTAAAAGAAGACTCGCGATGATGATGGCGCTGACCATGATGGCAGGCATGACAGCCTGCGGAAGTGCCCAGACCGCTTCCACGGCGGCAGAGACGACAGCGGCGGCCAGGTGACCCTGACGGGAGATTCCTATATCAGCGGGCTCACCTGCGATGCGGATGCCATCGACCTGAACGGCTATACGTTGACCGTCGGCGGGGAAACGTATACCGAAGGAACGGAGAGCACGGGAGAAGCGATTGAGATCACCGTCACCTCCGGTGGGGAAGGACAGATGGGAACGCCGCCCGAAGGAGCGCTTGGTGGGGGAAATGGACCGGAAAACAGCACAAATGACGGAATGAGTGGAGAGAAACCATCCGGAAACCCACCTGAAGGGGCTCCGAGTGGAGGAAAGCCGTCCGGCAACCCGCCTGCGGGAGAAAAGTGATTGTAAAGACTGGTAAAATCGTTTAAACTATTGGAGGAAAGGAGGCGGCTTATGAATATTCACGAGTCCGGCGCAGGAAACCCGGACACCATTGTGCTGCTGCACCCGCTGGGAACGCGATGGGATATTTTTGAACCTGTGATTCCGCCGCTGTCCGTTCACTATCACCTGGTGATCCCCGCGATTCCGGGCCATGACCCGGAGGATCCGGAGAGCGAATTTACGAGTATTGAAGAAATCGCAAAGGAACTGGAGAAATGGCTGCGCAGCCACGGCTATGGAAATGTTGCCTGTCTGTACGGCTGTTCCATGGGCGGCGCCGTGGTCACCCGCCTTCTTGCGGATCACCGCATCGGAGCAGATCTGGCGATCATCGATGGCGGCATCACCCCGTATCACCTGCCGAAGCCCGTTACGGGGCTGATCGGTGTGCGCGACTGGGGCATGATGATGCTGGGAAAATACATGAGCGTGAAGGCGCTGAGAGGGGTCTTTTCTGCAGATAAGTACTCCCCGGAGGATCTGCAGTATGTGAAGGACGTGCTGAAGGGATTGAGCTCGCGTACCATCTGGCGGGCGTTCTATTCCACTAATAATTATACCATGCCAAAGCGGATTCCACCGCTGCGCACCAGAATACAGTACTGGTACGGCGAGGAGGAGGAAAAGGACCGGGCATGGGATATGGAATATATCCGGAAGACGTTTACGACGGCGGAATTCATAAGAATGCCGGGGCTGGGGCATGCGGAATTTCTGACACTGCACCCGGTAGAGTTCTTCCGGAAGCTGGCGGATACGCTGGAGGCTGCTATGCAGGCGGAACATGATCTGCAGGAGGCAGCAGAGGAATAAAAGAAACGGCCCGATCAAGGCCGCAAGAAGCCGGATACCGGCATATAAAACAAGGAGGATCATCATGAACAACAATCGCATTGAACGTGTGCTGGCCAAGATGGAGGAAAAGAACCTTACGCAGATGATCGTCTGTGATCCCATGAGCATCCGCTATCTGACGGGCATCTGGGTACAGCCCTTCGAGCGTCTTTATGCATTGCTGTTGAAGGCGGACGGGAAGCATACGTTTTTCCTGAATCATCTGTTCTATATCCCTAAGACTCCCTTTATCGAGGTCTGGTACAGCGATATGGATGATTATGTCGGCATGATCGCGGATGCGGTGGATCCGGAAAAGCCGCTGGGCATTGACAAGGAATGGCCGGCTAAGTTCCTGATCTCTCTGCAGGAGCGCCTGCCGCAGATGAAGACCGTGCTGGGCTCCGATTGCGTGGATGACTGCCGCGCCGTGAAGGATGCAGAGGAGATCGAGCTGATGACAGAGGCATCCCGCATCAACGATGTGGTTATCGAAAGAGCGGCAGCCTATGTTCATGACGGCATTACCGAAAAAGAACTGGCGGACTTCATCGATGCGGAATACAAGAAGATGGGCTGCTCCGGCAACAGCTTTGATACCATCGTCTCCTTCGGCCCCAATGCGGCGGATCAGCACCATGAGCCGGACTCGAATGCCGTATTGCAGGACGGTCAGTGCGTGCTGATCGATATGGGCTGCGTGTGGAAGAACTATTGCTCCGATATGACCCGTACCTATTACTGGAAGTCCGTGGATGATGAGCAGAAAAAGATCCACGACCTGGTGCGGGAAGCGAATGAGGCGGCGGAGGCCATCATTAAGCCGGGCGTTCGTTTCTGTGACATCGACGCGGAAGCCCGCAAGGTCATCAACGGCGCCGGCTACGGGGAGTACTGGAAGATCCGTCTGGGACACTTTATCGGACAGGTCGATCATGAAAAGGGAGATGTCAGCCCGACTAATACGGCTGTGGCGGAGCCCGGTATGATCTTTTCCATTGAACCCGGCATCTACATTCCGGATAAATATGGTGTGCGTATAGAAGATCTGGTCCTGGTGACGGAAGATGGCTATCAGCTTCTGAATCATGTGGACAAGAAATGGAAAGTACTGGGAGAATAATAAACAATAGAAGAGGTAGCTTATGGACACAATTCCGAATTTAGATGCGATCCTGGCCGGGCTGGGATCGGCCTCCGGCGGCGCAGCCGCGGAGGGAACGCCCGGAAAACCTGAGAAGCCCGAAACACCGGCAGATCCGGCCGCGATCCCGGAGGTGCAGCAGGCGCCGGAGAAAAAGCCGGAGGCACCGGCGGAGACCGGAGATCCGAAGAAGGACCTGATCCCGCTGCTGCAGCGGGAAAAGAAGCTGCAGCAGGCGTTGCGTCAGAAGGTGCTGGGACAGGACCGCGCCATCCGCGTTTTCCTGGAGGGCTATTTCCGGGGAGAATTCCTGGCGATGACAGATCCGGACCGCTTCCGGCCGCGGGCGACATTCCTGTTTGCCGGCTCCCCCGGCGTGGGCAAGACCTTCCTGGCGCAGACGGCTGCGGAGGAGCTGGCCCTTCCGTTCATGTCCTTTGATATGACGGAGTACAACAATCCCAACTCTCCGCTGGATCTGACCGGCCTGGATCAGGGATATAAAAATCCGAAAGAAGGTCTTCTGACCGGCTTTGTAAAAGAGCATCCCCGCTGCGTCCTGCTGTTCGACGAGGTAGAGAAGGCTCATCACTCGGTCATCAATCTGTTCCTGCAGATTTTGGATGCCGGCCGGCTGAAGGATAATCTCTATCAGGAAGAAATCTCTTTTAAAGATGCAATCGTGATCTTTACCACGAACGCGGGCAAATCGCTGTATGAGGCGTCGGATACGGGGAATTTCTCCACCACGCCCCGCAAGGTGATCTTAAAAGCCGTGGCAGGCGACCGCAACCAGGATACAGGGGCGCCCCTGTTCCCGCCGGCCATCTGCTCCCGCTTTGCATCCGGCAATGTTATCATGTTCAACCGCATGAGCGTGGACGTACTGATGGAGATCACCAGAGGCGAGGTCATGCGGCATGCCAAAAACATAGAAACGGCCACCGGCTGGAAGACCCAGATCGATGAGAAGGTGCTGGCGTCCATTCTGTTTGCCGAAGGTGCACGCGCAGATGCCAGAACGCTGCGGGCGCGCGCGGAGGCCTTCCTGGTGGATGAGTTCTACGAGCTGATGCGCCTGATGCCCACGGATAAGCTTTCTGTGTTGCAGGAAATCCGCATCCAGGCGGAGCTGCCCGGGAATCCGGACATCCGGAAGCTGTTCGAGGCCCGGGAACCCGCCGGGGTACTGGTGTTTGCCGCGCCGGAAGCCGCCGCTGTCTGCGAGGCCTCTGCACCGGGCGTGCAGTTCTGGCAGGCACAGACCATGGAGGCCGCCAAAGAGATCCTGAAAAAGCAGGATGTGGAGATGGTGCTCTGTGATCTGGCACTGGGGATCCGGAATACAGATTCCTCTTATTTAAATATTGAAGATGTAGAGACGCTGGGTCGGGAGATGTTCTGGTTCCTGCGGGAGAAGATGCCGGATACCCCGGTCTATCTGCTGGAGACCGGAAACTACAATTATCGCCCAGAGGAGAAGATCTCCATTCTGGGGCAGGGAGGCAGAGATTTCCTGCCGCTGCCGCAGAGTGGCAACAGGGTGATCTCGGATATCTGCACGTCGCTTCGGATGCAGAGCAGCATGCTTTCGCTGGCCAGCGCCAATAAAGTGCTGCGTTACGGCACGGCCCAGGAGATTTCCGAGGATGGAAAGACGGCACTGATTCGTCTGATCGATTATAAGATGACGGTGGCCACAGATCCGGATGATCTGAACAATGTGATGGGGGATGTCTCCCGGCCGGATCTCACGCTGGATGAGGTCATCGGAGCGGCGGACGCCAAGGAGGCGCTGCGTTCCTTCGTGGATTATCTGAAAAATCCGAAAAAATATATGGATATGGGTATCAAGGCGCCGCAGGGCATTCTGCTGTATGGCCCGCCCGGAACGGGAAAGACCTTGATGGCCAAGGGCCTGGCCGGGGAATCCGGCGTGACCTTTATCGCCGCAGAAGGAAACGGTTTCCTGAAGAAGTTCGTCGGCGAGGGACCGGAGAAGGTACACGAGCTGTTCCGGACCGCCCGCAAATACGCGCCCTCTATTCTGTTCATCGATGAGATCGACGCCATTGCCATGGACCGGGAAGGCGCCGGCACCACCTATACCAAGGACGTGCTGACAGCCCTGCTGACAGAGATGGATGGCTTCCACACGGATGTCACGAAGCCTGTGTTCGTCCTGGCAGCTACAAATGCGGCGGTGGACGGAGATTCCAACAGAAGACTGGACCCCGCGCTGCTGCGCCGTTTTGACCGGCCTATCTATGTGCCGCTGCCGGACCGGGATGCCAGACGGGAATATATCCGCAGGCAGGTGGCGCGGAACGAAAAATTCAATATCAGTGACGCAGAGATCGACAACCTGGCCAACCGCTCGGTTTCCATGAGCCTGTCCGATCTGAACAAGATTCTGAATGCGGCTCCGTTTGAAGCAGTGAAGGCCGGCCTGGATACGATTACGGATGTTGTGCTGGACGAAGTCTTCGAAAAACAGCGCAGCGGCATTGTAAAGCAGTGGAATCCGGAAGAGCTGACGCGCACGGCGCGCCATGAAGCGGGACATACGCTGATTACCGTGATGACCGGAGAGATCCCGGCCTACGTGACCATCGTGGCGCGGGGAGAGCACGGCGGATATATGGCGCACGATGTGGATGAACACAAGGGCTCCTTTACCCGCCGGGAAATGCTGAATCGCATCCGGGTGGCACTGGGCGGCCGCGCGGCGGAGATCGTTTACTACGGCGAAGAGGATGGAATTTCCACCGGCGCCAGCGGAGATCTGTATACGGCGACCAACGTGGCCCGGCATATGCTGTGCACCTACGGCATGGATGCGGATTACGGCATGGCCGTGATCAATCCCTCGGCCCCGGAGACGGCGGATGCCCTGATGCAGCGGGTAAACGCCATTCTGGCTTCGGAGCTGGAAGCAGCCGTGAATGCTATTCGGACGAACCAGCATATCCTGGATGCCCTGGTAGAGAAGCTGAAGGAACAGAATTATCTGAGAAAGACGGAAATCCGGGAGATCTGCCGGGAACTGGTGATGTAAGACGGCGGAACGCATTGCGTGAAGCAGTCAGCAATAAGAAAAAATGAATCGGCGCGGATGAGGGCACAGAAATGTCGTTATCCGCGCCGATTCTTATGTTGACTGGAGAAGATTCACGTTCTCCGGCAAAGATAAATCGTTCCACCAGGGATGGGCAAATAGTGCGGAATATGGGAAACAAATCGGGTGTTATGTACGAAAATAACAGATATTAAAGGGAAAATTCACGAGAATAACTAGACTACGGTATAGTTGAGGGCGAACGAAGAGAATATTCAAGAAATTACGGAGAATAAATATGAAATAAAAATTGACAAAAGAAATTTTCGAAAAATACTTGACAAAGCGGGCGAATAGCGTTAGAATACAACCATCAAAAAGAAGTTGAGAAAACAACTAAAAACAAGGAGGACGGTCCGATGAAATAGAAGGCCTGAACATCTTTTTTCAATCTCCGAGGGAGTTTATCATAGATAGGGCGTTGCAGTTCATGTAGATTTTGTAGTACCTCAATAAAAACGCAGAATCCGGCTGGTGCTTTTCCCCGGATTCCACCGTAGTCAAGGGGTGATTCCCATGAAAGGCAGAGATCCTTAGGTTCTCATGATGACACCGAAGTAAATGACGTTGACCGGGAAGTTGAAACTTATTCCTTCAAAAAATTTGAGAAAGGTCTCATAATTCAGTGCACGGGATATGAGATCGAGAGGTAGAATACCAGGAGGTAGATTTAACAAGAATAACAGCGTCAGAAACGAAAAAACTCGGAAATGATGTGACATCAGAAAAAATCAGTCACTACAGAAAACGGGCGGCATGAAAAGCCGTGGTAATGCGGAAATATAAAAAAGAAACCGCAGAACAAAAAAGAAGATCTGACAACATGACGGAAAAAAAGATGTCACAGAAAAAGAAAGAAAAAGGGTGACGGGAAAGGACGTCACAAAAAGAAAAAAGGGTGACGAGGAAGGACGTCACAAAAAGAAAAAAGGGTGACGAGGAAGGACGTCACAAACAGAATCTATCAGCAGCAAAAAGCAGAATTGGAGGTTATATAGTGAAACTTACAATTATTTCATGAGAGGGCCATTCGACGGGGTAAGGTTAGTCGGATGGCCCTTTTGTTTTGCGCTTTTTTAATTTTCAGCTCTTTATTCTACCGGCCGGGTGGCTTCGCGGAGCCAGGCGGCTTCTTCCTCGGTCAGATGATCCTTTAAGGTCTGATAGACTTTTTCGTGATATTCATTCAGCAGACGGATCTCCCGTTTGGTCATATACTGTGTATCGATACCGTCCAGATCGATGGGGCAGTAGGTGATCAGTTCGAATTTCAGGAACCGTCCGTATTCATTTTCTTCATCCTCTACGCAGAGCAGTTCATTTTCGCAGCGAATCCCATATTGATGATCCAGATAGATTCCGGGCTCATCCGTGGTAATCATGCCGGGTTTTAAAGCCACCGGCTGCGGAGAACCGGGACGCACAAAAGGACGGAATTCGTTCGGTCCCTCGTGAACGCTTAAAAGGTAGCCGACGCCGTGGCCGGTACCGCAGCGATAGTCAATGCCGAGCGCCCACATAGGTTCTCTGGCCAGATAATCCAGGCTGAGACCGGTGAGTCCCTCCAGAAAACGGGCGCCGCTCAGGTTCAGCATTCCGCGCACGACAGACGTATAATGCTTCTTCATGGTCTCTGTGATGGGACCCAGCACATAGGTCCGGGTGATGTCCGTGGTGCCATCCAGGTAATGGCCGCCGGAATCCACCAGCAGAAAGCCCTCCGGCTTCAGAACGGCGCAGCTTTCGGGCGTTGCGATGTAGTGCATCATGGCGGCGTTCGGACCGTAGGCGGAGATGGTGGGGAAGGAAAGACCCTGGTTCAGCGGCTGCGCGCGGCGCTGCTTTTCCAGATAATCACTGGCAGATATCTCCGTGATCTCCTCTTTCCCAATATGCTCCTTCAGCCATTTGGAGAAGCGCACCATGGCCACACCATCCTTGATGTGGGAATTTCTGGTGCAGGCGATCTCTGTAGGATTCTTAATGCATTTCAGATAGGCAGTAGGATTATCCGCATTGATGATGCGGGAGCCCTCCGGCAGCCGGGCTGTGATGGCCATGCTGACCACTTTTTCGCTTAGCAGAACGCGGGAACCGGCGGGGATCGCGGCGATGGCCGTGTAGAAATCCTGATAGGGCCGGATGACCACGCCTTTTTCCTTCAGATCCGCCTCAAGCTCTCCGGAAATCACGCCATCGTAGACAAAAAGTTCGGTTTCTTTTTCCGTGATCAGTGTATAGGCAAAGACCACCGGCGTGCAGGCGATATCGTTCCCGCGCATGTTAAAGAGCCACGCCTGATCCTCCAGCGAGGTGAGCACATGCACATCCGCGTGAAGCTGGGCCATTTTGGCACGCACATCGGCCAGTTTTTCGGAAGAATCCCTGCCGGTATAGGTCAGCGGGAACAGCCAGGCCGGCTGCGGGGAAATCGCGGGTCGGTCTTCCCAGACCAGATCGATCAGATCCTCCTCCCAGGAGAAGCGGATCTTTTTTGCCGCCAGCTGGCGCTGCCAGATCTTCGCCTGGCGAGAGGTGATCAGACGTCCGTCAAAGCCCAGGCAGCCGTTTTCCGGCAGTACTTTCTTCAGATAATCTACCACGGTGGGCTCGCCGGCCACACCCATGCGGCAGAGGGTGAATTCGGGATCCATCTGTGCTTCTGCCTGCACAAAAAAACGCCCGTCCGTCCAAAGCATGGCTTCCTCCGGGGTGATGACCAGGGTACAGTTCTCGCCCGTAAAATGGGAGAGATAGCGTGTGCTCTGGAAATAATCACAGACGTATTCCGAGTGATGGAAATCACAGGCCATAAGCAGATAGGCATCCATGCCGCGCTTCGCCATTTCCTGACGAAGACGGCGCAAAGGTTCATTCATGGGAATGTCCTCCTTCAGAGTTAGTTATTTGCAACGGATGATATCATAGCACAAAAATATAAGTAATACAACACTGAAATACATTCCGTTTGTATTATAAGCTGACTGAATACAGCATCCTGTAAGTCTGATTTCTTGACATGGACGGCGGAACTGCGCTATGATGAGGGGGATATAACAGGAATAGTACAGAATGAGGAGGCCGGTATGAAAAAAGGGATCATGATCGTACTGATTATTGCCTGCCTGGCGGTCATGGGGTACAGCGGATACAAGATCATTTCTCAGCAGCTGGAGTATAAGAAGGGCGACGATGCCTACGAGGAACTGCAGCAGTATAAGGAAGAAGAGGGTGGGACGCGCCAGCGCACGCTCACGCCGACCATCGGCAGCTACGGACAGGCCCTGGCGGGGGATCCGTCCAATCCGTATCTGGAGGTGGAACTTCCGAAGGTGGATTTTGCGGCGCTTTCTGCCATCAACAAAGATACCATTGGGTGGGTCTACTGCGCGGACACGCACATCGATTATCCGGTGGTGCAGGGAGCCGACAACGATTATTATCTGCACCGCCTGTTCGAAGGGGGATATGCCGCGGCCGGATCCATCTTTCTGGATGCAGAAAATCATCCGGATTTTTCGGATTTTCATATGATCCTGTACGGACATCATATGAAGAACGGCAGTATGTTCCGGGATCTGGAGAAATATAAAGACGAGGAGTTTTTCAAGGCGCATCCCATATTTATTCTGATGACGCCGGAGAAAAACTATGCCGTGGAGATCTTTTCCGGGTATGTTTCCTCCGTGAATGAGGATTCATGGAAGCTGTACTTCACGGATCACGAGGACATGGCGGCCTGGATCGATGAGATCTGTCAGAAGTCCGATGTGGACACGGGCATCGTGCCGCAGATTTCCGATCGCATTCTAACGCTCTCCACCTGCAGCTACGAATTTTCCGATGCCCGCTACGTGCTGCACGGCGTGCTGCACGAACTTGGTTAGTCGTATTTTTCCATCCACTCGCGCATCATGGCGAGGTAGCGGGGATTGTCTTCTACGAAGCACATGTGCCGGCAGCCGGCGAAGAGCTCCCAGCGTGCGTTGGGGGAGGCGTCGTACATGGCCTTGGCGATCAGCGGCGTGCACAGGTCGTCCGTACCGCTGACGATCAGCGTGGGCTCGGTGATCTCTTTCATTTTGTCGATGTATTCGAAATCGTGCAGATCGCCGGTGGGAACGTATTCATTCGGGCCCCAGCCGTACAGATAGGATTCCGCACCGCTCTTCTTCGGGCGGCGCAGGCATTCCGGGGAATCCTCCGTGACGGCGCCGGCGGCGTGACGCAGCATGAATTCGTCGTTGGCGGCCAGGTAGGCCGGATCGCTGAAATCACCGGTGGCTTCAGCCCGGGCGATGGCATCCTGCATGTCCTGCGGCATTTCCTTCATCATGCGGTGCTGCTCCTCGGCCCACAGCGAGGCGGAGGGGTTGGTGCTGGAAAGGATAAGCGAGCGGATGCCGGTGGGGTGATAGTTGTAAACATATTCCAGGGCCAGCAT
This sequence comes from uncultured Lachnospiraceae bacterium, assembly GCA_946537305.1. Classification (GTDB taxonomy): domain Bacteria; phylum Bacillota; class Clostridia; order Lachnospirales; family Lachnospiraceae; genus UBA3305. Next base: position 16,433 of record CAMNFR010000042.1, read on the forward strand.
GCCGCCCCAGGACTGCCCCAGCAGGTGGATCTCCGAAAGGCCAAGGTGTTCGCGCAGGGCGATCAGTTCCTTGTCCCAGGTCTCGGATTTCCACAGCTCCGGATGACCGTCCAGATAGGAATTTCCGCAGCCGATCTGATCGTAGGAGATAATGGCGCGGCCGTCCTTGGCCAGATCGTCCAGGACTTCAAAATAGTTATGCGTGGATCCCGGGCCGCCGTGCAGGCAGACCAGGGGTTTTTTGTTTCCCGTGCACTCGCCCACGATGCGGTAATATGTTTTATATCCCAGATAGGGCATATAGCCTTCCGTGATCTTCATGGTTTTTCCTCCTTTGCACGGCGCCTGTTCTTGCACCGAATTACGAACATTGTAACATGGCGGCTGAGGAACTGCAAGACTTTCCAAAAGAATAAAAACGGACGATTGACAGATGAGTCGCTTCGTAGTAAACTAATTTTAGTTAATAATTTTGTAACATTTTGTCTCTGATGGAGGAGATTGGATTATATGAGAGCAGGATGGAAAAGGATCTGTCTGTGGCTGCTGTTATGGATGGCGCTGCTGCCGGCGGGGCGTGTTTTTGCGGCGGGCTCCGGAACAAAGGTGCAGCTGCCGGTAAACCTGGGAGATGTGGGGGAGATTCCCGCCGTAGGTACGGGGAGCTTGCCCGCTTCTTTTGATGCCAGAAAGAAGGGGTGGATCACGCCGGCCAGGGATCAGGGGACCAGCGGGACCTGTTGGGCATTTTCGGCCGTCTCCGCCGCGGAGACATCCATGATCCGGCAGGGAATACAGTCAGACGGTGCCGCAGCCACGGCATCCTCCCTGGATCTTTCGGAGCTGCAGCTGCTGTATTTCTTCTATCATAATGTAACGGATGATTTCGGAGGCACGGCCGGGGATCAGACCAATCCGTTGACGTCTTCGATTCTGGATCAGGGCGGCAACGGAATCTTTACCACCTTTGCCCTGGCGTCCTGGCTGGGCGTGGTGCCGGAAAATCTGCTGCCGTATTCGCAGGCAAATAAAGCAATCGCGGAAGGTCTGCCGATCCGCATGGCCCGGGCTATGGACGTGGCACATTTGCAGAATTCCTATTGGATCCCCATGACGGAAAAAGAAGCCATCAAGGGAATGATCTATAAATATGGAAACGTCTCTGTGAATATCTATTTTAACAAGGATAAGTATTACCGGGCGGAGACCAGTGCCTACTATAATCCTGTCGTTCTGGGCGTGACCCACGCCGTAAACATTGTGGGATGGGACGACAATTACTCGCGGGAGAACTTTGAGGAGTCCAACCGTCCTTCTTCCGACGGTGCCTGGCTGGCCCGCAATAACTGGGGGCAGGACTGGGGAGACGCCGGGTATTTCTGGATTTCTTACGAGGAAAAATCCCTGACAGGTAACAACAACTTCGGTTTTATCTATGAATTTGAGCCTGCAAATAATTACGAGTACATCTATCAGTATGATGGGTCGGCCAGCTATAAGAATAAGTCTGCCAGCCTGAAGGTCATGGAGACCGGGGAATCTGTGGCCAACCGCTTTGTAGTGCAGGGGTCGGATTCCGAGACGCTGAAGGCGGTCTCGCTGGCCTGCTATTCGCCGAATACGCGCTATTCGCTGCAGATCTACAAGAATCCGGATAAAGAAGATCCGGAGAGCGGCATTCCCATGCTGCAGACGCCGCAGACGGGGACGATCGCCTACACGGGCTATGTGACCATCCCGCTGCAGGAAACAGACGTGATCTTCCAGAAGGGCGATTCCTTCTCGGTGGTCTTTACGCTCACCAGCAGCGATGGCTCGAATGTAGAGGTTTTCCTGGATAAAACGTTGGATAACGGCGGGTGGATCGGTTTTGTGAACGCCACGCAGATTGGGGAGAGCTATTATAAGGACGGGCCGCTGTGGAAGGATCTGGGAAAGAGTGCTTCCGGAAGCGCACTGGGAACACAGGGCGCTACGGTCCGCATCAAAGCCTTTACGGATCGCTGCAGGACCGGCCAGGTGGGAGATATCCTGATGAGCGAGAGCAATGCCTCCATCGCGATCGGGGAGACTCTGAACCTGGATGCCATCGTGGCGCCGGCTTCCCTGCTGAATACTTATACGCCGCACTGGTTCAGTGATAATCCTGCGGTCGCTACCGTGCAGGACGGCCGTGTGACAGGCGTGGGCCTGGGGACAGCGAACATCACCGTGCGTGTGGGCGGCGCCCATCAGACCTGCAAGGTCAGCGTAGGACTGGGAACGCCTTCGCTTTCCGACGCTGCGGGCACCGGATACGGAAAGATCACCGTCAGCTGGACACCGGTATCCGGCGCGGACGGCTACCGCATCTATCGCAAGAAGAGCGGAAGCTATAAAAAACTGGCCGATATTTCCGGCCAGGAAAAGACATCCTATGTGGATAAGGTGAGCAATACCAATACATATACCTACACGGTGCGCGCCTATAAGAAGGCAGACGGTGATGTCATCTGGAGCGACTATGTGAAGAAGGGCATCAACGGCGCGGCGGTGCCGCAGGAGGTCAAGCTGACCGATGCCGTCTCCGTAAAGAAGGGCATCAAGCTGACCTGGGAGAAGATCCCCGGCAGCGGCTACCGGATCTACCGGAAGAGCGGATCCTCCGGCTGGAAGTCCGTCAAGACGATCTCTTCGTCTAAGACACTGACCTGGACGGATAAAAAGGTCAGCTACGGCACCAAATATAAATATACCATCTGCGGGTATTTCAAGTCCGGCAGCAAAAAGATCTACGGGACCTATGATACCAAGGGCGTCTCCGTAAAGCGCGTGCCGGGCACGCCCAAGCTGGTGAGCACGGCGGTCTCCGGCAAGAAAATCAAGGTCACCTGGAAGAAGGCCTTCGGCGCCAAGGGCTATGTGATCTACCGCAAGAAGGTGGGCGGGAAGTATAAGGAAATCGGCACTGTAAAAGGTGCATCCACCCGCACGTATAAAGATAAGAAAGCAAAGAAGGGTGTCACATATTATTACACGGTCCGCGCCTACCGCATGGTCGCAGGCGAACGCGTGCTTGGCGGATACGTGAAAAAAGGCATCTCAGGAAGCCGATAAGGTGACAAGGGGTGACAAGGGGACGTACCTGCTGTCACATTGTGTGCAATGTGACAGCAGGTACGTCCCCTTGTCACTTCAGTTCGCCGGCCAGCACCAGTGCGGCGCCGGTGAAGATGGCCAGGTCGCCTACGTTCATGACGAGTTTTCGCACGGGGCCGGGGGAGAATCGAAGATAGTCCACCACATAGCCACGGCGGATGCGGTCGATCCAGTTGCTGGCCGCCCCGCCGACCACCAGCGCCTGTCCCAGGTGCGCGGCATTCTGCAGATTGCTGCTGCGTGCGGCACCGGGAATTTTTATCCGGCTTGCCCACCGGAGGACGAAGGCGGCAAAAAAAAGGGTGACGATTCTGGTGACATTTTCCGGATGTTCCTGTCCCTTCTGCAGGGCGAAGCCCGGATTATGAAGCCGTTCCAGCGTAACAGCCCCTTTTCCCAGCGCATGCGGGAAAAAGGGCTTTTTCTGTTTTTCGATGAATGTTTTTAACTGCTGATCCAGCACCGTGATGCCGGCAGCAACAGGTATGGTCCACATAATATAAGTTCTCCTTTTTAACATTCAGAATGTCTTTGCATTTCTTGGCGGTTGGTCGAAGGATTAGTTTCAGGTTCATCCGGAGCCCGAAGGGAAGGCCCTTCCAGCCGCATAGTTCAAATCCCTTTTGCAGCAAAAAATATGCCATGGTTCATTCTCCGTCAAAATGCTTCATGGAAAGAAAATTCTATTTATCAATGCCATTCTACAGGAAAAAGCAGAAAGCATCAATACATTTACAGAAAATAAGCTGTTTACGGAAAATAAGCAGTGATTGATCCAGAAATGATTTGACAGATAATGGATTCATAGTCATAATAAATATGGAATGTTTGAAAAATGGGTTGGAATGCTATTCCGGAATAGTTGTATTAGGAGGAAGATTGTATGCAGTCGAATGATAAAGGAATTCTGAATCTGAAGCGCTCGATCCTGCGGGAGACCTGCCGCCTGGCCTGGAACGGTGAATTGACGCCGGAAAATTGTGAGAAGATTGTTTGCGAAATCAGCCCCGGTCCCAAGCCGCAGTACCGCTGCTGCGTATACAAGGAGAGGGAGATCGTCCGCGGGCGCGTAAGGCTGGCCCTCGGACTGAGCCCGGATGTGAATAAGCCCACCAAAAATGTGGTGGCGGTCATCCCGGCAGCCTGCGATGATTGCCCCATCCAGGAATATACTGTGACGGATCACTGCCGCTTCTGCCTGGGCAAGGCATGTTTGTCGGCCTGCCGATTCGGCGCCATCTCCCCCGGCGAGTCCAAGATGAAGATCGATCCGTTAAAATGTAAGTCCTGCGGCCTGTGCGCCAAGGCGTGTCCTTTTGAAGCCATCATTCATACCGAGCGGCCCTGCAAGAAGGCATGCCCGGTCAATGCCATCACCTACGATGAGTATGGGTTCTGCGTGATCGATGAAGCCAAATGTGTTCACTGCGGACACTGTGTGCACAGCTGCCCGTTCGGCGCCATCGGGTCCAAGACCTTCTCCACGGAGGTCATCGAAGAAATCCGCAAGGGAAAACGGGTGATCGCCATGTGCGCGCCGGCGACCGAGGGACAGTTCGGATCGCAGATCGGCATGGCTGCCGTGCGCGCCGCGCTGAAAAAGGCCGGCTTTGCAGATATGGTGGAAGTGGGCCTGGGCGGAGACATGACCGCCGCGTATGAGGCGAAGGAGTGGATCGAGGCCAAAAAAGAAGGCCGCAAGATGACCACATCCTGCTGCCC
>CAMNFR010000043.1 GCA_946537305.1 uncultured Lachnospiraceae bacterium
GAAGATCTGATGCTAAGATGATACCAGAGAAGCTGTGTTTATGATGGAACAGCTTACATCATTCTTGGAACGAGTTTACATGTTGATGAAGGAGTGTATATGAAGCGTACAGGTATCGTGGTTTTCGGCGCGGTTTTTGTGGATGTCAAGGGATATCCCCTGGCGCAGTTTATTCCGGGCGGGCGGAATGTCGGTCGGGTGGTGCAGGTGCACGGCGGCGTCAGCCGCAACGTGGTGGAGGATATCGCCAATGTGGAGCTTCGCCCGACGTTTGTGAGCGTGGTGGACGAGACGGGCATGAGCCTGGATGTGGTGGCCAAGCTGAAGCGCCACAAGGTGAATACAGATTATATCCGGACCGCGCCGGACGGGCTGGGCACGTGGCTGGCCGTCTTCGATAATACCGGCGATGTGGTCGCGGCCATCTCCAAGCGCCCGGATCTGGCGAAGATCACGGAGACACTGGAAGAATGTGGGGATGAGATCTTCGAGGGAGCGGATTCCATCGTGGTGGAGATCGACATGGAGCCGCATCAGCTGAACAAGATCTTTGAGCTGGCGGAAAAATATGGGAAGGACGTATACGCCGTGGTGTCCAACATGTCCATTGCCATGGAGCGGCGGGATCTGCTAAAGCAGACCGGCTGTATCGTATGCAATGAACAGGAGGCGGGGATCCTGTTTTCGGAGGATCTGGGCGGATATGGTCCGGAGGAAATGCAGGCGTTCCTCGCGGAAAAGGTACAGCAGGCCAATATTCGCCGAATGATCATTACCATGGGCGGCGCCGGCGCCGTATATGCGGAAAACGGCGGGGAGAGCGGAATCTGTCCCGCAAAGAAGGTGAATGTAATCGATACCACCGGGGCCGGGGATGCGTTCTTTGCCGGTGTGGCCATCGGTCTGACCTATGGGAAGACGCTTGCAGAGGCCTGCGAGATCGGGACTCGTCTGGCGGCCTCGGTGATCATATCCAGAGAAAATGTGTGCCCGCGCTTTATGCCGGAGGAATTTGGGATCATGTGAGGTGAAATATGTCAGATATTGTCATGCTTCGGGCCAAAGAAGAGAATTTCTTTCGGGAACTGTATCTGAATTTCTGCGGATATGAGGAATGCGAGCCGCTGCATAGCTGGGGAACCGGGGTAAGGCCGACATATCTTATTCACTATGTTCTCTCCGGAGAAGGCCGTTATCATGCCAAAGACAGGTCCTGGAACCTGCATGCGGGAGATGGTTTTCTGATCGAGCCGGAAACGCCGGTGTTCTATCAGGCGGATGTCCGGGATCCCTGGTGTTATATTTGGATCGGATTTTCCGGGGAGCATGCCGGAGAGCTGCTGCACCGGATGGGGCTCGGAGATGATAAGCTGACCTTCCACTGCGAGCGGCGGGAGGAACTGGAGGGTGTTGTCCGCAATATGCTTCGGCATTCCAGCTATTCGGAAGAGAATGACCTGATGATCCAAAGTGATCTGTATCGCTTTTTCGCGATCTTAATGAAGGAGATGCGCACGACTGAAAAGAGCCGTTCCGACAACCGGAATCGGTACATTCAGATTGCGATCCAGTATATACGGAATCATTATACATCTCCGATACGCGTAGAAAATATTGCAGATTACGTCGGGGTTCATCGCAGTTATCTGTGTTCCCTCTTTAAACAGGAGACAGGAATGTCTCCGCAGCAATATCTGGCAAATTTTCGATTAAGTATGGCATCTGAAATGCTGGCGGTCACGGCCTATCCCATCGAGAGTGTTGCACTTTCGTGCGGATATCAGGATCCGCTCGTGTTTTCCAAAGCCTTCAAGCGGAAGTATCAGATCACGCCGAAAGGATATCGCACCCGTGCCAGCCTCAATTCGGAGCAGACTCTCCGGCGACAGAAGGGGATGGAAGCACTGCAGGCAGAAGAGGGAAAAGAGGACGGCTGAGAATCATACAGAAAAGCAAAATCAGGCATAATGAAGAAAGACGAAAAGGCGAGGCGCTGCATGAATGCGGCGCCTCGCCTTTTTGAAGTTAGATTTTTGTAAAAAGTCAACATTTTGACTGTTTGCTCTAACAAATAGACATCTTGTATAAGAGACGGAGATGCTATACTTGGCAGGTCAAAAATCGATGGCACAGCATATTTTGCACGAAAAAAATGTGCAGAATATTGTGAACGACTATATTTTAGAGAGGAATCCGAGAGGGATGAGCATATTTATACATGAAAACGGTACGGTGTTTCATCTACAGAACAAAACGATCAGCTACATCATGACAGTTCTGCCGGGGGGAGATCTCGGCCAGCTGTATTTCGGAAAGCGGATCCATGACAGGGAGACGTATCCCACGCTTTTGGAAGGATGTATACGTTCCCACAGCGCGTTGATTCCGGAGGCGGATACGCCGCTTTCCCTGGAGCATGTAAAGCGGGAGTATCCGGTCTGGGGAAGCGGAGATTTCCGGCAGGGGGCGCTGGATGTTCGGCAGCCGGATGGCAGCCGCGTGCAGCACCTGGTGGTGCAGGGATATGAGGTCCTTCCCGGTAAGCCGGGAATTCCCGGCCTTCCGGCTGTTTATACAGAGGCGGATGACGAGGCAGAGACCCTGAAAATATATCTTCATGATGAAAAGAGCAGCGTGGACGCAGAGCTTTCTTACACAATATTTTCTGAGAGGAATGTCATTGCCCGTTCTGCCCGGATCATCAATGGCGGAGAGCGTGAGGTACAGATCGAGCGGGCGATGAGCCTGTGCCTGGATCTGCCGGATGCGGACTATGAGTGGATGCAGTTTTCCGGATCCTGGGCCAGAGAGCGCCATCCGATAACCCGGCAGCTGCAGATGGGGACGGTTTCCGTGGAGAGCCTTCGCGGACATTCTTCGCATCAGGAGAATCCGTTCGTGATACTGAAACGCCCGGGAACGGATGAATGCTGCGGAGAAGCCATGGGATTTTCGCTGCTTTACAGCGGCAATTTCCGCATTTCTTCTCAGGTGGACGCCTATAATATGACCCGCCTGCTGATGGGTATCCATCCGGATGGATTTTCCTGGCAGCTGAAGCCGGGAGCCTCCTTTGATACGCCGGAAGCGCTGATTACCTGGTCCGATCAGGGGCTGAACGGGCTGAGCCGGACGCTGCACGATCTGTACCGTCAGCGGCTTGCACGGGGAGAATGGAGAGACCGGCCGCGCCCCATCCTGATCAACAACTGGGAGGCGACCTATTTTGATTTTAATGAAGAGAAGCTTCTTGCTATAGCAGAAAAGGCAAAGGATTGCGGCGTGGAGCTCTTTGTGCTGGACGACGGCTGGTTCGGTGCCCGCAGGAGCGACAACGCCGGACTGGGAGATTGGATCCCCTGCAGAGATCTGCTGCCGAACGGGATCAAGGGCCTGTCCGAAAAAATCGAAGCCCTGGGCATGAAGTTCGGCCTGTGGATCGAGCCGGAAATGGTGAATCCGGACTCCGATCTTTACCGGGAACATCCGGACTGGGCGCTGCAGGTGCCGGGATACCAGCCTTCGCTGTCCCGCAACCAGTATGTTCTGGATTTCTCCCGGCAGGAGGTGGTGGATCATGTCTACGAGCAGATCGCAGCCATCCTGCGTGAATCCAAAGTTTCCTATATTAAATGGGACATGAACCGCAGCATCACCGACTGTTATAGCCTGGCACTGCCGGCAGATCAGCAGGGAGAAGTGTACCATCGTTATATCCTGAATGTCTATGCGTTCTATGAAAGATTGATTCAGGAATTCCCGCATATTCTTCTGGAATCCTGTGCCGGCGGCGGCGGACGGTTTGACGCAGGCATGCTATATTATGCCCCGCAGGCGTGGACCAGTGATAACACCGATGCGGTAGATCGCCTGAAGATCCAGTACGGAACTTCTTACGGCTATCCCATCGTCAGCATGGGAAGCCATGTATCTGCGGTGCCGAATCATCAGGTGAATCGCGTTACGCCTTTGAAGACCCGGGCGGAGGTCGCCTTCTTCGGGACCTATGGGTATGAGCTGGATCTGAACCGCCTGACCCCGGAGGAGCAGGAGCAGGTCCGCAGTTATTCTGCCTTTATGAAGGAATACAGAGAACTGATCCAGTTCGGGACCTTCTGCCGGCTGCAGCCGCCTTATACCAATGAGTCAGCTGCCTGGATGGTGGTAAGCGATGACCGTAAAGAAGCGATCGTTGGGTATTACCGGATTCTTGCCCGGCCGAATGCTCCCTTTGAACGTCTGCGCCTGACGGGGTTGGATCCGGATGTGTGCTACGAGGTGAAAGGGATCGGAACCTTCTACGGGGATGAACTGATGAATGCAGGTCTGGTGGTCAGCGAAGAGACCAGCGGAAAGAGCGGCGGACATATCCTGCCGTCGCATGATTTCGCTTCAGAGCTGTTTATTCTTCGGGAAAAACAGGATTGATGTGTAGAAAGAGAAGATGGTTCGGAACCGATGCCGATCAGTGAAGCATCGGTCCGAACAGCTTCCGATTGAAGAAGTCGATCATCGGTCCCATCATAAAGGCGGAAATGAACGTTCCTATACCTACGATGGCGAGGAGGCCGCTTCGCTCCTGCCCGGAGAGAAGAAAGAGAATGACGCCGAGCAGTACGCAGGTAAGATCTGTAATGATGCGGACAAACCGGAACTGGCCGATCTTCCAGGTATCGGTGATGATGAGGGCGATGGCGTCATAGGTGGACACCCCCATGTTGGCTGTAAAGTACATGGAGCCGGCAATGCATGCGACCAACACGCCGACCGCAAGGTAAAGGATACGGATGGGCAGGGCCGGAGAAGGCGTCAGTGCGGCGAGAACATCGACGCCGAACTGTACAATGTAGCCGAGCAGCGAAAGATTGATCAGTGTTCCAAGCCCGATCCGGGTGCGGTCAAATGCCAGGCTGAACAGCAGGAGTATGGCGTTGACGATCACATACAGGGTGCCGTAGCTTATGGGGATGACAGAATCCAGCCCGCTCATCAGCGCTTGGAATGGATCCACTCCGAAGACGGAGGATTTAAAGAAGCTGACGGCAACGCCGGAAAGGACGACGCCGAAAACACACAGAACCAGTCGTTTTTTTAATGTAGAATTCATATCGTATCTTCCTCCGCGCTTATTATAACGGGGAAGAAGAGATAAGAAAAGGTAAAAATGTCACTATGTCATGGATATGCGTTCACACAGAACCATGACAGTACCTGGAGCAAATGCTCTTTGAAGGAATAGGGGAGAAGGAATGGGTCAGAATAAAGTGGGATATACGGAGGCAATAAACTTCCGATGTCTGGAGGATCTGGAAAAAACATACAGCATGGATATCATGAATCCACTGAAGCTGTGCTACTGCGGCAGAGAGGATTGTACGCCGGGATGGCGCTTCGGCCCCTACACCCGAACGAACTATGTTATTCATGTCGTGGTGAATGGCAGAGGAAAATATTATGTGGGAAAAAATGAGTTTCAGATCCAGGCCGGGGACGCATTCCTGATCTATCCGGATATAGAGACCGTTTATGAGGCGGACAAAGAAGATCCCTGGTCCTATATGTGGATCGGATTCAACGGATATCGGGCGGAAAGTATCTGTGAAAATATCGGTTTCACCAGAGAACAGCCTGTGGTGAAGCTCCGGAGAACAGAACTTGTCAGTGCGACTCTGGACCGCATCTTCGAGGCAAAAGAACTGACGACGGTGAATGAGATGAAGCGGATGGCAGCGTTCTATGATGTGCTCGCGCTGCTGATGCAGGAGAATTATAAGGAAAGTGTCCATCAGAATCCGTCGGATGTCACCTATGTAAAAATGGCGGTGGATATCATTATTTCCTCTTATAATCATAAGATCAAGATCGCGGATATTGCGGATCAGATCGGGATCAACCGGAGCTATCTCACCAATATTTTTAAGCGTGAGATGAGTATGTCTCCTCAGACCTTCCTGATCAATTTCCGGCTGGAGAAAGCGGCTCAGCTTCTGCGCGAGACGGAGGAACCCATCGGTAATATTGCCATCAGCGTAGGATATACGGATGCGCTGTCATTTCCCAAGGCGTTCCGGCAGAAATATCACATTACCCCCAGTGCCTATCGAACGGAGAAGCCGGAATTGTATAAGTCTGAGCTGCGGGGAGGGTATGTCGGAAGCTATCAGCTGTAGCAGTGCCGGGACGATTGCTCTAATGAATAAAAAAAGGCGATAACACAATTACAGAACAACTCACATAAATCCATGTTTTAATGACATGAGTCCATTCTATAATTCTCCTCGAAATTGTATTATCTTAGCGTTACAATGAACGGTTGCCACAACAGCAACATAAGGAGGAAGACATGAAGTTTAAGAAGGTTTGTGCATTATTTCTGTGTGCAGCAATGATCGGTTCCCTTGCAGCCTGCGGTTCGTCCGGTTCCTCGGCTCCCGCTGAGACTCAGGCGGCCGGTGAGACGGAAGCGGCCGGTGAAGCAGCGGCTCCTGCCGGTGACGCCAGCGGAACCCTGACGATCAACATCTGGGATGCCAACCAGCAGGCCGGCATTCAGGAAATCTGCGACGACTGGACCGCTCTGGGCAATCCCAAGGTACAGGTTGAAGTTATCAACTGGGACAACTACTGGACCCTGCTCGAAGCCGGTGCCTCCGGCGGCGAACTGGCGGATGTGTTCTGGATGCATTCCGACTACGCGCAGATCTACATGGAGAACGACATCCTGCTGGATCTGACCGACTACATCGCCAAAGACGGTATCGACATGAGCATCTACTATCCCGACATTGCGGCGATCTACACCCGCAGCGACGGAAAGATCTTCGCTCTTCCGAAGGATCATGACACCATCGCCCTTCTGTACAACAAGGCTCTGTTCGACGAAGCCGGTGTTGAGTACCCGACCAACGACTGGACCTACGAGGATATGTACGAGGCAGCCAAGGCGATCACCGAGAATACCCCGGATGACACCTATGGCTATGCTCTGAACACCTCCAACGATCAGGATGGCTGGTACAACTACATCTATTCTTACGGCGGAAATGTTGTCAACACTGAGAAGACCGACACCGCGATCGACGGCCCCGAGGCCAAGGCTGCGATGGAGATGGTCCGCAAGATGCTTACCGTTGCCACTCCTCAGGCTGTGGTTGCCGAGTCCGGCACCGACTCCCTGTTCCAGTCCGGCAAGGTCGGAATGATCACACAGGGCTCCTGGATGATCAATTCCTTCTACACCGCAGAGAATCACGCAGATTATGCCTGGGCTGAGATCCCCTACTGCGACAGAAACGGCGACGGACAGTGCCAGCCCGAAGAGCGCCAGACCTGCTACAACGGCCTTGGCTGGGCAGCTGCTGCCAACACCGATATGCCTGATGCCGCTGCCAGCCTGATCGAGTATCTGTGCTCCGAAGAAGCACAGGTGAAGCAGGCCGAGCTGGGCGTGACCATGGCCGGTATCCCCGGAATCTCCGAAGCCTTCGCAAATGCCTTCGAGGGCATGGATGTGTCCGCATTCACTCAGGTCGAGACCGATGGTACTCTGTATGCCCGTCCCGGTACCCGTAACTCCGGTGTGTGGCAGACTCCCATGAAGCAGGCCGGCGGTTTCCTGGATGCCTGGCAGGCGCCCGACGATCCCGAAGCCATGTCTGCTGCCTGCGACAGAGTTGCTCAGATGATCCGTGATGCGATCGCTGCAGAATAAGTCTTTTGCTTATCCGGTGAGAAACGAATAAACTGGTCTAATTCAACAATGAGGCGGATCATCTTCCTATGGTGATCCGCCATCCTTCATTCTTTACGAATAAAGGAGGAGAAAAATGAAAGAGAAACGAAAGATGACAGCGAAAGAGAAGAACGAGGCCATCTGGGCGTATGCGTTCGTCGCGCCGACAATCATCGGTCTGATCGTCCTGAACTTCTATCCTGCCATCAACACATTCTGGCAGTCCTTCTTTAAGACGGGCGATTTCGGCAAGGGCAATACCTTTGTCGGACTGGCCAACTATCAGAAGGCCTTTGCCGATCCGGAGATCTGGCAGTCTCTGATCAATACCATCAAGTATGCCATCATCGAGGTGCCGCTGGGCGTTGTGATCGCCCTGATTCTCGCGGTGTTCCTGAACCGGAAGCTGAAGGGTACCTCCCTGTTCCGCACCATCTTCTTCCTGCCTATGGTCTGCGCACCGGCGGCAGTGGCTATGGTATGGAAGTGGCTGTACAATCAGCAGTTCGGTCTGTTCAACAATATTTTACACACAAACGTTGCCTGGATCTCTGATCCGAAGATCGCCTGGATTTCCGTCGGTATCATCGGCGTGTGGTCCATCATCGGTTACAACATGGTTCTGTTTATTTCCGGTCTTCAGGAAATCCCCGGGGATTACTACGAAGCTGCGGAAATTGACGGCGCCACCGGTATCCGCCAGTTCTTCGACATCACTGTTCCGCTCTTAAGCCCGACCACCTTCTTCATCGTGCAGACCCGTGTGATCGGCGCTCTGACGATCTTCGACCTGATGTTCATGGTCATGGATAAGACCAATACCGCTCTGACCAAGGTTGAGTCCGCGGTATACGTCTTCTATAAATATACATTTGACCAGGGCAATAAGGGTTACGGCGCCGCCATCGTTATGATCCTTGTGGTGTTCATCATGATCGTCACTGTGATCATGCAGCGCGCTGAGAAGAAGTTCGTATTCTATAACTAGGGGAGGGAGGAGAGATTATGGAAAGCGCACGTACGAGAGCTCGTGTAACGACGGCAGTCATCTATATTATCCTGATCATCATGGCATTTATTATGCTGGTTCCCTTCGCCTGGATGATCCTTACGGCACTGAAGACGAATCAGGAAGCTATTTCCGTGAGCCCGTTCTATATCCTGCCGCACAACGGCTGGCATTGGGAGACCTTCGGTGAGGTCTGGAAGAGCTACAACTTTGTACTTCTGTACAAGAACACCCTTCTGATGATCTTCTTCCGCGTGGTCTGCGCCTGCCTGACCGCTACCATGGCCGGTTATGCATTCGGACGTCTGAATTTCCCGGGCAAGAACTTCCTGTTCTCCCTGGTCCTGATTCAGATGATGATTCCGTCCACGATCTTCATCATCCCGCAGTACCTGATGGTTTCCAAACTCGGCTGGCTCAACACCACTGCCGGTCTGGTATTCCCGGGTATTGTAACAGCCTTCGGTACCTATCTGCTGAAGACAGGTTATCAGGGACTTCCGAAGGATTTGGAGGAGGCCGCGGGCATTGACGGCTGTAACATCGGCCAGAGATTCCTGCGCATCATGATGCCGCTGACGAGATCCTCCATGGTGTCTCTGGGCATCTTTACCGCACTGTTCGCATTCAAGGATCTGATGTGGCCTATGATCGTCTGCTCCAGTGTTACCACAACAACGCTGGCCGCCGGTCTGGCAAAGGCACAGGGACAGTTCAGCAGCAACTATCCGCAGATGATGGCGGCGGCTGTTCTGGCGGTCGTTCCGATGATCGTGATCTATGTTATCTTCCAGAAACAGTTCGTGGAAGGTATTGCTACTTCCGGCGGTAAGCTGTAAGATAAAACTGGTTCCGCCTGTAAAAAGAGCTGCGGCAGCAGCTCTTTTTTTCGGTAAAGAATAAATCCTGTCAGCGGGAACGAAATTAACAAGGGGAAGGGTCAGGGTGAAAGACGTGAGTATCCACGAATGGCTGGAGCGGCTCCGGATGTGGGCGAAGACGGAAAAAGAGAAGATCGCAGGTATCCCCAGCGCCAGGAAGAAAGTGATCTATATCTGGGAGTACTATAAGCTCTGGATCATCGGGATCGTATTTGTCCTGTGGTTCGGCACCTTTGCCTACCATCAGTATACGACGGTGCTGCACGACTATTGGTGCTACATGATCTTTGCCAACACCTATGCCGACTTGGGGGATCACTCGAAGCTCTGGGAGGACTACACGGAGTACGCCGGGTTTGATCTGAACGAAAAAGCTGTCGTCTTCAACGCCAGCTCCTACTTTGATTACCTGAAAGGCGTGACCGGCAACAGTTATTTTGAGGCATTTGTAGCCTTTGCTGACAGCGGAACGCTGGATGGCATCACCATGGGCACGGAGTCCCTGGCAGCCCTCGGAGAGACAGGGCGGCTGATGGATCTTGAAAGCGAGGCCTGCGCCTCCATTGCGGCGAAATACAGCGACCGGTTTGTCTACTGTGATGCGGTGAGAGAGGACGGAGAGACGGTGCATGCCGCCGTCGGCATCGATATCAGCGACAGCAGACTGGTCACAGAGTACGAAGGCTACGCGGAGCCCTGTGCATTGGGCATCGCCGCACTGTCGGACAATGTGGAGTCAGTGGAACTGTTCTTGGACTTTATCTTGACCGAAGATGACTCCCGCCTCGTCAGGTCGGAGTAACAGAACAAAAGCATCTTGGAAGGAGTCAGTATTTTTCGGCTGAGGAGGAGACGGGACACATGCTGTACTATATCACATTAATTCTGGTATTCTGGGCGCTGATCTACACCTCTGCAAGGTTCCTGAAATATCATCGCATCGTGCGGGACTACAAGGAGACCACGACAGCGGTCGTGGCCCGCACCAGGAACCACGATGCCGTGGGGAGACGGGAGGAGCCGGCGCTGGATGTGGTCCTGGAGTACACCATCCAGGGGCAGCCGGGCAGCTCGGAAATCGTCGTCCCGGTGAGCCGGGCGGATGAGTTTCCTGTCGGCGAGAAGGTGGAGATCCGCTACTATGTGGCGGGGAACGGAGCCGTTCACATCGCCTCGTCGGGGGATGGACCCAAAAAGATGATGATCGGATATCTGGCGGCCATTGTGATCGAGCTCATCATCTATGTGGTGATCTGGCGAATTTTGCTTTGATGGGGAGAGAACATGAATTTATTGATACAGGGATTTCTGGATAATGACAGCTATTTTGGCCGGTTCATGACGAAACTGGGGATCATCATCGTCGCGAACCTGATGTTCATCGTCTTCAGTCTGCCGGCTTTTACTATTGGTGCCGGACTGGTAGCTCTCTATCATGTCATGCTGAAGACCCTGCGGAGCGGAGGCGTGGTCAATCCCTTCCGTGAGTTCTGGGAGGGTTTCAGATCAAATTTCAAACAGGGTACCATCGCCTGGCTGATCCTCGTCGTGATCCTCGGCTTTCTGAGCGTTGATCTGCAGATCTGCGCGCAGGCCGGCGGTATCATCGCCTCCTTTCGATTCGGTATTTATGTAATCGGAGCGGTGGTCATCTTTTTGTACCTGTATCTGCTGCCGGTCATTGCTGCTTTTCAGGATACGCTTCCGCATCTGGTGAAGCACGCGGTGTATTTCCTGGCAAAAAAGCCCTGGAAATTTGTCGTAATCGCCTTTTTTGATATCTTTCCGTTGATTCTGACCTATACGGATCTGAAGACCCTGCCCCTGTATGCTTTCCTGTGGGTCCTGTGCGGTTTTGGCCTGCTGGCGATGCTGGGATCGACCCTGCTGCTGCCGGAATTTGCCCCGTTCCTGGACGAGGCAGAGGAAGGGACGGTGGTGCTGGATCCCGGTGCAGACGATGCAGATATGATTGATGAACTTCATGAACTCGACGGTTTGTAAAAAGAAATAACAAATCTCCATATATGGAAAACATGAATACATACAAATCGGCGAAACGTTATGGTATCATGATTTCACTATAATCGTGACGCAGCTTCACTCCACGAAATGGGCGGCGGACACGCAAAAAAGGAGAAGATCCGCGCGGCTCGCGGTGCGGCAGTGTGGAGACCTGTCGTAAAGCATTTACTCTTTTACCGGGTATTTGTGAGGCACTCGTTAGCGGAGGCTGGGGTGTTAGAGCCGGAGAGATGTCAGAAGTTTTAATCAAAGACATGAAGAAGGTGTACGACAACAAGGTGACGGCGGTACATGATTTCAACCTTCACATCGAAGACAAGGAATTCATCGTACTGGTAGGACCTTCCGGCTGCGGAAAGTCCACCTCCCTTCGTATGGTGGCTGGTCTGGAGGATATCTCCGGCGGTGAGCTGTACATCGACGGCAAGCTGGTGAACGATATTGCCGCGAAGGACCGCGACATCGCGATGGTTTTCCAGAACTACGCGCTGTACCCGCATCTGTCCGTGTATGAGAACATGGCATTCGCTCTTAAACTGAAAAAGACGCCGAAGGATGAGATCGACAAGAAGGTCCGTGAGGTCGCGGAGATCCTTGGAATCACCCAGTATCTGGATCGTAAGCCGAAGGCTCTTTCCGGCGGACAGCGTCAGCGTGTTGCTATCGGCCGCGCCATGGTCCGTGATCCGAAGGTCTTCCTGATGGATGAGCCGCTGTCCAACCTTGATGCCAAGCTGCGCAATCAGATGCGTGCGGAGATCATCAAGCTGCGTAAGAGAATCAACACCACTTTCATGTATGTGACGCATGATCAGACCGAGGCCATGACGCTCGGCGATCGCATTGTCATCATGAAGGATGGCTTTGTAAACCAGATCGGAACGCCTCAGGATCTGTTCGACCGCCCCGTGAACCTGTTCGTAGCCGGCTTCATCGGAATGCCTGTCATGAACTTCTTCGACGGCTGCAAGCTGGAACTGAAGAACGGCGTATACTATGCGAACATTAAGGGCGTGGAATACAAGCTCGATGATTTCCAGCAGAAGGCACTGAAGCAGAACAATCAGCAGCCCTGCGATATCATCTGCGGTGTTCGTCCTCAGCACATCCGCATCGGCGAAGGCGACCAGCACGGTGAAGTGGAAGTCTCCGAGATGCTCGGTTCCGAAGTCGACCTGCATGTCAACTGCGGCGGCGACGATGTAGTTATGGTGCTGCAGACCATGGACCTGGACCAGGATGTTTCCATCGGCGCACAGGTGAAATTCACCGTACGTCCGGATCTGATCCAGCTGTTCGATAAGGCCTCCGGCAACAACCTGCTGTGGTACGATGCAGAATCCGTAGAGGCACATTCTCCCAAGTGCAAAGAGTACAAATTCTAAAATAGGAGACAGGGGACGGACCTGTGTCTCCCCACCCCGGGGAGACACAGGTCCGTCCCCTGTCTCCTTTCCTCTGTCTCCTTCTTGTTATTTAGTGATATTCCGGCATCCAGCCGCGGTGTGCCTCAAAGAGTTCGTCGCACATGGCTACGATATCGTCGATGGAGAGTTCTGCACAGGTGTGCGGATCCATCATGACCGCCTGATATACGGTCTCCTTCTTCAGTGTGCGTGCGGCCTCGATGGTCAGCAGCTGCACGTTGATGTTCGTGCGGTTTAATGCGGCGCACTGCTCCGGCAGATCACCCACGAAGGTGGGCTGTACGCCGTTCCGGTCGACCAGGCACGGAACCTCCACGCAAGCGTTCTGCGGAAGATTGGTGATCAGGCCATGATTCAGAACGTTGCCGCCGATCTGTGTGGGGACATTGGTCTCCATCGCCTCCATAATATAGCTTGCATATTCCCGGGTTCTCTCATGAGTGAGCGTGGGATTTTTTGTGAGTTCGTGTCCGCGGGCCTTCCACTCCTCGATCTGGTGGATGCAGCGGCGCGGATACTCATCCAGCGGGATATTCAGCCGGTCGATCAGCTCCGGATAGTTCCGCTTGATGAAATAAGGGGTGTACTCGGCATTATGCTCACTGGACTCGGTAATATAATAACCAAAGCGGCGCATCAGCTCCAGGCGGACCATATCGCCGTGAACGCCCTTCTGCTGGTACAGATCGTAGGCTTCCTTCATGCGCTCCTTCCACTCGCCGGGTCTCGGCTCTCCGTCCGACATCTGAGCGTACCATTCGTCGAAGGTGCCGATATCCAGCTTGCCCGCATTTAAGAGAAGCGCGCGGCGCTTGATCTCAGGATAAAGGTCCACGCCGTCCTTTGTGCATTCCAGAAGCCAGGCCTGGTGGTTGATTCCGGCAATCTTCCATTTTTCGGTACCGGTATAGCCGATTCCCAGCTCATTCAGCAGGGTCGGCACACATACTTGCACGCTGTGGCAGAGTCCCACCGTCTTTATACCGGTCAGACGCAGCATGGCCCCGGTCAGCATGGCCATCGGATTGGTATAGTTCAGGAACCAGGCATCCGGGCAGACCTCTTCCATATCACGCGCAAAATCCAGCATTACCGGAATGGTCCGCAGCGCCCGAAAAACGCCGCCGACGCCCAGTGTATCGGCGATGGTCTGGCGAAGTCCGTATTTTTTCGGGATCTCAAAGTCCGTAATGGTGCAGGGATCGTATCCGCCCACCTGAATCGCGTTGACAACATAATTGGCACCGCGGAGAGCTTCCTTCCGGTTTTCCGTACCCAGATACGTCTTGATGCAGGCCTTGGAACCATTGTTGCGGTTGATCGCTTCCAGCATGGCAGCAGATTCCTTTAACCGTACGGCGTCGATATCGTACAGGGCGATCGTGCTCTCTGCAAGAGCGGGGGTCATCATACTGTCGCCAAGAACATTTTTGGCAAAGACAGTGGAACCGGCTCCCATAAAAGTAATTTTGGGCATGGCAGAGTATTTCCTCCTATCGCAAATAATAGCAAAACATAATATTGTTATACTATATAAAGAATATAAAGAATGTGCCCAGCATTGGCAATTGTATTATGTCGCATCTAACAGGGAAAATGTAATGTGCGCCGGGACTTGACATATGGAAAGCAAAAGGTTATATCTGAGGTAGAACGTGCAAGACTCGCGAGAAAGTCTTGAATCTGACAATAATGAGGAATGGCAGGGGAAGACCTATGGGAAAAATGACAGCGCCCGCAAGGCGCGCCAGACGGCGCGACCGTACGGAAGAGGAGTGCCTGATCTGTAAGGCGCCGCTGGTCTATCTGGCGGAGGATGAGGCCATGGAGTGCGCCATCTGCTACAAGATGGAGCACAGCAAGACCCGGTGCGTGAATGGGCATTATGTTTGCGATGAGTGTCACACAAAGGGCATGGATGTGATCATTGGTCTTTGCCTGGCTGAGACAAGTAAGGATCCCATCGCCATTATCCGGAAGATGATGGCACAGAAATTCTGCCACATGCATGGGCCGGAGCACCATGTGATGGTCGGTGCGGCGCTGCTGACAGCCTATAAAAATGCCGGCGGGGATATCGAACTGGAGGCGGCCCTGAAAGATATGATGCGGCGCGGGAAGCAGATCCCCGGCGGATCCTGCGGATTCTGGGGGGCCTGCGGCGCCGGGATCAGCACCGGCATGTTCCTCTCCATCATCTCCGGAGGCAATCCGCTCACCCAGCGCGAATTTGCCCTCTCCCACAAGATGACGGCCCGGTGCCTGGAACGCATCGGAGAAATCGGCGGTCCCCGCTGCTGCAAGCGGGATTCCTTCCTGTCCATCCTGGAAGCCGTTGACTTTGTAAAGGAAAAATTCGGCATCGAAATGGACCGGCCGGAGGTCATCTGCGGGTATTATCCCAGAAACAACCAGTGCATCGGGGAGCGATGTCCATTCCACCCGAATAAATAAAGGTGACAAGGGGACGTACCTTCTGTCACATTGCGCACAATGTGACAGAAGGTACGTCCCCTTGTCACCCATATCAGTTATTACAGTATGAAGGCAACAATGAAGTTGAAGGCGGCGCATGCCACAACACTGATCGGTACGGCGACCATCAGCAGGCGGTTGAACAGCGTGTTCCGCTCCTCCTCATTTCCACAGGAACCCATGATCAGGGAACCGCCGGAGGAGAAGGGACTGATGGCACTGGACTGTGCGCCCAGAACGGTGCAGGCAAACAGTGCCACGGGGTTGATGCCCGCGGAGGCCGCGATGCCGGGGATCAGCGGGAACAGGGCCGGTGCCACGACGCCGGTGGTGGAGCTGAAGAAGCTCATGATGGCGCCGACAAAGCTGAAGGCGATGGGGACCAGCGGTGCAGGAACATTTGATCCGATCCAGGTGGAGAGAGCCTCAATCGTGCCGGCTTCTACAGCAACGGCGATCAGCATACCCGCCCCGGCGATCATCAGGATGGTGTTCCACGGAATCTTGGCGATGGCATCCTTCTGCGGGGCCAGCTTCAGCAGAAACGCGACGACTGCGAAGAAGATGGCGACCAGACCTACATCTACTTTGCCGCTGATATAAGAGATGGTTTCACTGCCGGGGACCAGGATCTTCAGCAGCGGGAAGACCAGAACGATGACCATCATGGCCAGCATCAGGAACAGGGTCTGCTTCTGTTTGGTGTCAAAGGCTTCCGGCTTCTTGTAGGTCACGCCCTTGCCGATGTTGCGGTTGGACTTAAAGCCGAAGCGGAAAATGGTGATCAAAATCAGGGAGAAGAGGATGGCGAACAGGAAGATCTGCATCTCCATGCCAAAGGTCTCTACCGCGGGAAGCTCCGGAGCGGATTCATAGGCGGTGTCCGCCAGCCCGCGGAAGATAACGCCCAGGTTCGATGTGGGGAAGTTTCCGCCGGCCAGGGCGCCGGCGTTGATGGCAACGGCCCCGGTCAGCTTGTCCATCCGGGATTCCTCGCAGATCACCAGGGTGATGGGAGCCAGGAAGGCCAGAACGGTGAAGAAGGTCGCGCCCATGACCGAGAGGACTACGGCGACGGCGAACAGTGCGTAGGGCAGCAGTCCGGGGAAGGAGCGACATGCGTACAGCAGCGCTCCGGACATCTTTTCCAGGGTGCCGTTAATGGCAGCTACGTTGTAGAAGAGGGAGACCGACAGGATCACGAACATCGTGCTGACCGGCCAGAATCCAATGATTTCCTTGGGCTTGAGCCCCATGGCGAAACATCCGATGGCATAGGCAAAGATGATACAGAAAAGACCGGTGTTGATCTTGGTCTTATATCCCAGGAAAATGGCGATGGCAATGGCCAGAATAATCAGAATACTAAGCATTTTCGTAAATTTCCTCCTTATGGCAGTGATAATCGTGCGTGATGTAAGTCCACGGACCGTTCCGTCTTATTCCAGTCCCAGCAGCCGGTAGGGGATGGTGCGGGTCATATAGGAAAGTTCTTCTTCCGTGACGCCGTGATCCGCCAGATACTGCATGTATTCCTCCATGGCGATCTCCCAGTTGGGATTTTCCGTCTGACCGCCGTCGGTATCCACCATTACGTTCCGGTAGCCAACTTCTCGTATGATCTCCAGGTTGTCCGGCAGGTTGCTCTTGTACTTTCCGCCGCCCATGTTCTGGGCGTAGCAGCGCTCCAGAATGACATCATAGTCCTTGACCAGCCGGACCTGATCCTCCACGCTCATATCCACGACCCACCATTCCGGATGTGTGATCACGATCTTCTTCACACCGGCATCCCTGGCGGCTTCCACGACTACGAAGGCTTCCTCCGGGGAAACATGAGCGGTGCCCAGTGTCACGTCGTAGTCTTTGATCAGTCGGAAGACATCCATAAGCTCGGGGATGACCTTCCCGTCCCGCACCAGCTCGATGCCCTTTGCCGGATCCTGTCCCATTTTCTCCAGGTGGCGTTTAGCTGACTGGGTCGGCAGCCAGATGACCTTGGCGCCAAGCTTCAGTCCTTTTTCCACCGCTTCCGGATTCACGCCGCCGATGACCTTGTTCATGACAACGCCGCCGTACATGGTAAAACCGGTATCTTCGCCGTATGTCCGGCGGATGAATTCATTGGCCATGGCCGCCCGGTTCACGGTGAATCCCAGATGGGATTTGATCACGATCGCCCTGGCCCCTACGCGGACACCGGCTTCCGCCAGTTCAAAATCGTTGTAGGCACGCAGCCGCAGATCCGGATTGGTATGGACGTGCATATCGCAGATGCCTTTCATGGATACTTTCTTTGCCATTTCGATCTCCTTTCTGAGTCGCTTCTTGATGTTGTCTATAGTATAGTCAGAAAATGCTATCGCCGAAACGGGAAATATGTTATAGTAGACATCGGAAAAACCGATGGCTTGAACGGAGGAGATCATGGAAATACGGGAATGGAATTATCTGATCGCAATCGCAGAGGAGAAGAGCATATCAAAGGCGGCGGAGAGATTGTTCATGGCACAGTCGAGCCTTAGCCAGTTCCTTTCTGTCATGGAGAGTGAACTGGGCTGCCGGCTGTTTGTCCGTACTTCGACCGGCGTGCGCCCCACAGAGGAAGGGCGTTTGATGACAGAGTATGCCTACCGAGCACTGTCGGAATATCACAGTGTGCGTGACCAGATGCAGGACATCCGGGACTTGCAGCGCGGACGGGTGATCATGGGCATCAGCAGCTTTCGCGGATCGTTCCTGATGCCTCCTGTGTTAAATGCCTTTCATATGGAATACCCCGGAATCCGGGTGGAGATCAGAGAAGAGAATTCAATGGTACTGGAACAGCTGCTGCAGAAAGGGGAGATCGATCTGGCGCTGCTGGTGCTTCCTGCCACAGATTTTAAAGGGGTGGTGGAACCGCTCATGGCGGATGAGATATGTCTGATCACAAGGCAAGGACATCCGGTATTGGAAAAGACGCGGCCGACGCCATCAGGCAGCCGCTCGAAGATTGCCCGGTGCATTGATGTCCGGGATACGATGGAATATGAATACCTGCTCAGCGACTATGATACGATCCTCGGGCGGGAAGCCCGGCGGATCTTTCGTGAACGGGGACTGACGCCGACGGCGCATAACGAAAAGCTCTCAGCCTTCTTTGCAGCGTCCATGGGCGCCGCCGGTCTGGGGCTGGCATTTACCTACCACAGTTCTCACCGCTATTATCCCAACGCAGAGTATATCTCCCTGGGAGAAGACGGAAAGTTCCTTAAGTTGGGCCTGGCCATGCCGCCGGGGCGCTATCATTCCCGCGCCGCCGAAGCACTCAAAGAGACAATGCAGCGCGTGCTGGGAGAATAAAAAAGCAGGGAGAGGTGAACCATGGTCCACCTCTCCCTGCTTTTAGCAAGTGTATGTAATTGGCATGACACCTGTTGGATTACCGGAACATGCGGTTGTTTTCGCACTTCTCTACATAATCCTGGCACAGCTTCTTCCAGAAATTCTTCAATACGGTCATGATCAGCCCCTCCTTATCATCTCGTTGCAGGGCCTATTATAGTCCGATGCAAAGGGAATGCTCGCCAAAAACCTAATATTAGTAGCCAAATCTTGCAAAAAGTATGCTTATGACAGCCCTTTTTTATGGACTTTCGAAAAAAAAGAAAGCCCGCGAACGGACTTTCTTTTCGGTATAAAAATGGCTGGATTACTTACTGTGCCTGCAATTCCGCGATGCGGTCTACCAGCTCCTGACCTACGTTCTCAGCGATCATATCGTATACGGGCTGAGCGGCTTCACGCATCTGCGCACGGTCTTCATCGGTAAAGTCAATGATTTCCAGACCGGCATCCTTGACCGTCTGCTCGGCTTTCGCCTGGGCATCGGCACACAGCTGCTTGGTGTAATCATCGATCACGTTCTCGCAGACCCAATCGATCAGAGCACGGACATCCTCAGGCAGGCTGTCATAGAACTCTTTGTTCATATACATGCCCAGAGGCTGTACGGAATGATTGGTATTGATAATGTATTTCTGCTGCTCGTGAAGGGCGGCGGAAACCGTGGTGTCCAGGGTGTTGTTCTGTGCTTCTACCAGACCCTGCTGCAGAGCAACGTACAGCTCACCAAAGCCGACCGGTGTAGGGCTGCAGCCCCAGTCCGTGAACTCCTCGATGAAGATGGGGTTCTCGGAAACGCGGATCTTCAGACCTTTCATGCCGGCATAATCACGGAATTCCTTGTTGGAGCTGATGATGCCGAAACCGCCGGGAACCAGAGACAGCACATGCATGCCCAGCGCATTGAAACGTTTCTCGGTCTCTTCGCGCAGCTCGGTGCCGCGGCCAAAGAGGGCTTCAACCTTTGTAGGCGAGGATTCTCCATCCTCTTAGGGCGGAGATGAATCGCCCCCCTCTTCGCTTTTTCGTACCCCGGTCATACACTGCTTTGTGCTTTCTGGCGCCTGGTCGCCAGGTGGTGTCTGATACCAGATAAAGAGAATGAGAAATATCAGAATAAAAGAGGCGAACTTATGTTCGATTAAAGCTTGCTTTTCTGCCTCTCTTATGGTACAATATAAGTCAGTATAAAGACAATATCAGGGGTGAAGGTCTAATGGATAAAGCCATATCTATAGATAAATATGACCGAAATCAGCATTCAGTATATTTGCTCTATTATCATCTGATCCTTGTCGTAAAATATCGCAGAAAAGTATTTGACGACAGTATTTCCGAACGAGCAAAGGAAATATTCTGCTATATCGCGAAGGGATACGACATCACCCTGGAGGAATGGAATCATGATGAGGATCATGTTCATGTCATGTTCCGGGCGAAGCCGGCAACGCAGATCAGTAAGTTTATTAATGCTTACAAAAGTGCCAGCAGCCGCCTTCTGAAAAAGGAATTCCCTCAGATCCGCAGCAGATTATGGAAGGAATATTTCTGGAGCAGGAGCTTCTGCCTGCTTACTGCTGGCGGCGCTCCAGCAGAAGTAATCCGGGAATATATCGAAAGTCAGGGGGAAGGAGGCCGAAATGGGAAAAAGTTATAAAGCGTACCGCTTCCGTCTGTATCCGAATAAGCAGCAGGAACAGCAGTTTGCAAGGACCTTCGGCTGCTGCCGTTTCCTGTACAACCATATGCTGGCGGATAAAATAGAATTCTACCGCAGGACAGGCGGGATGCTGAAAAACAGACCGGCAAGTTATAAAAAGGAGTTCCCCTGGCTGAAAGAAGTGGATTCCATGGCTCTCTGCAATGTCCAGATGCATCTGGAGTCTGCATACAGGAAGTTCTTCACCGAACCGAAAACGGGATTCCCCAGGTTCCACTCAAAGCATCACGGGACAGCGAGCTATACTACCAATGTTATAAACGGAAATATTCGCCTTGTTTCCGGCAGGCTCAAGCTTCCGAAGATGGCGCCGCTGAAGATCATCCTGCACCGCGATG
>CAMNFR010000044.1 GCA_946537305.1 uncultured Lachnospiraceae bacterium
GGGGAAGAGGAGAAAGCCATCGAGATGTATGAGAAGGCCTGCGATCTCTGGCTGCGTGCAGGCAGAGAGGAGGATCCAAACCGTCTGATTGCCATGGCATTGCTGGCCGAAAGTTACAGATCACTCGGGAGAACCCAGAAGGCCAGGAAAATGTGCGAGGCCGCACTTCCGTTAAGCAGGAAGGTGTTCGGCGATGAAAGTTCGGTGACTCAATATCTTATGTTCATGATGGAAGAATGAGAACAGGAAAGGTTGTGCTGCAGCCCTGTATTAAGAAAAATGGAGGTGTTGTATGATGAAATTGACGGAATTAGAATATCAGCGGATCCTTGATTTCAAGCGGGATTTACATATGCACCCGGAACTTTCTATGAAGGAGTATCGCACGACAGAGAAAATTAAGGAATTCCTGGGGACGATCCCCGAGGTGGAGATCCTGCCGCTGCCGGTGGAGACCGGCGTGGTGGCGCGGATCCGGGGATGCCGGAATCTGCAGGAGGATACGTCAGAGCCGGGGGATACCGCCGCCGGTGCAAGTGCTGCAGCCCCTGAGGTGATGCTGCGGGCGGATATTGACGCCCTGCCTCAGACAGAGGAGTACGAGAGTCCCTGGAAATCTCAGAATGAGGGCGTGATGCACGCCTGCGGACATGACTTCCACACGGCCTCACTGCTGGGAGGCGCCCTGCTGCTGGCGCGGATGCGCAGGGAAGGGACGCTTAAGGGCGACGTGGATCTGGTGTTCCAGCCTGCGGAGGAGGGCACCCTTGGTGCAAGAGCGCTGATCGATGCCGGTCTGTTCGACCTGATCCATCCGAAATACTGCTTTGGCATGCACAACTGGCCCTCGGTGCGGTCCGGTGACGTGATCTGTCATGAAGGCCCGCTGATGTCGGCGAAACGGAATTTTACCATCGTCATATACGGCGCCGGCGGGCACGGCTCCATGCCGCACCTGAATGTGGATCCCATCGTCTGCGCGGCCGCGATGGTTCAGAGCCTGCAGACCGTTATTAGCCGCAACACAAATCCGTTGGATGCGGCTATCCTCTCCATCAATTACATTCAGGGCGGCAGCCCCGTGAATCTGGTGGTGGACCGGGTGGAGATGATGGCGACGATCCGCTCCCTCTCCGAGGAGGCGCTGGACCGGGCCATCGAGCGGACAAAGAGCATCGTGGCGAACACCGCCGCGGCCTACGAATGCAAATACGAAGTTATATGGAAGGAACGCATCCCGCTGGTGTGGAATTCCCCCGAGATGACCGAATTGGCCAAACGCTGCGCCGGTGAAGTCGATTGCCGGGTGACGGACACGGAACCGTCTCTGGCCAGCGAGGATTTTGCCCTCTACCGGGCATTTGTCCCCAGCTTCTTCTACTGGGTAGGGAGCACCCCGGAGGGAGAGCCGGTGGAACAGCTGCACCGCCCGAAATTCCACACAGACGATACAGCCATGCGCATCGCGGCGGAACTGTACGCATCCTCAGTGAAGACAGTGCAGTAACTGGGTCAAAAGGGACGTTTAGCTGTGACCCGTGTTCTATTCCGGAAGCTGCATGGTGA
The DNA here is from genome assembly GCA_946537305.1 of uncultured Lachnospiraceae bacterium. GTDB lineage: Bacteria > Bacillota > Clostridia > Lachnospirales > Lachnospiraceae > UBA3305. Next base: position 1,567 of record CAMNFR010000044.1, read on the forward strand.
TATTGGTGAATTCTGCGCCGCAGTCATCGGAGAACAGTCCGATATGGGCGCCGTCGATCGAATGGGTGATCCGGGAGCTCAGCGCTTTCGTCTCATCGATGTACAGCACGACGATCTCGTTCTCGCAGACGAGCTTCACGTGGTGCGTCGTTCCGGGTTCGAAATCAAACTTCGTGAGTGCGACGGGATCAATCGTGTCGATATCCTGGATACTGCCGCCCTCATAGTGCAGCAGATCCCGCTCCGCATCCAGGCAGAGAGCCGTGTAGGACGGGTCGCTCTCGCTGCCGCCGAAGGCAAATCCCACACATCCGTCGCCGTCCAGGGTGACGTCGCATTCCAGCAGCATCGATGCCGGCCGTGTGCCCATGTCCGCCAGGGCCGTTTCATCCTCCTTCGCGGACAGGGTGACGGCGTTCTTGCCGATCTTGACGGTTCCCTCTTTCTTCACCGCCTTGAACTCCTTGCTCTTCGTGAAATAGTCCGCATATGATTCCGGAGCGGTGACGCCGAGGGTCTTGTCCTCGTGCTGAACCAGCTGATGGTTGAGCACATTTCCGGCCCACTGATAGAAACCGGAATCCGAGCTCAACCCGGCCCGCCCGAGCCAGCCGCACAGGTAGGTCTGATCGCCCATCTGGGCGGTTTTTGCCGCATAGAACACAAATCCGTTGCCCTCCATAAGGCCTTTTCCGTCAAGGATGTTGTCCGGCGGTGCGGTGAAGGGACCGTTCATGCTCTCGCCGATGGCGTAGTAGGTCACGCAGTCCCAGCTGTAGGTGAGGTACCAGGTGTCGTTGATGCAGAAAAGATCCGGGCACTCGAGCATGTACTGCGCCATCGGGGCGTAGATCGGTCCCTCAAAGTTCCAGTCTGTGAGATTGTCCGAGGTGTATTTGGCGACCACTCCGCCCAGAGCATTGTCCCTGGCGGCGATCAGCATCCAGTAGCAGCCGTCCTGTTCCATCCAGAATACCTCCGGATCGCGGAAATCATCGTGGGAGTAATTTTCCGGCGCGAAGAAGGTATCCTCCGGATGCTTGGTCCAGGTCTCGCGGTCGGGGCTGGTCGCATGCATGACGCACTCGCGGCCCATCCCCCCGTTGCCGGTATCGTTGTGACCGGTATAGAACAGGTGGTACAGCCCCTCCTGGTCCTTCATCACCGAGCCGGTGCCGAGCGCGGGATCCGGCTCCGACATCAGACCGTAATTCAGGGCCATCCCCAGATCCTCATATCCGACCAGGTCGTCGGTGCGGTACCGATAGATGGGGTGATATCCCTGACCGTTGTGATCGGTGTCATACAGGTAGTACAGTTCCAGCATCCCGTCGTCCGTCACGAAGGGCATGGTATCCCCCACATAGGCGTCCTCCGGGGCGGGGAAGAGCTGATAGGGAACAGCGGCATAGGGCTCATCCGGCAATTCCGTCGCGCTTCCGCAGCCGAAGAGCAGCAGCACAGGGACCAACAACAGGGCGATTACAGCTTTCCTTCCGTTCATAGTGTGCAAATCCTTTCTGAATCCGTGCAAATGTAAAGTATATACAAATCATATGTGCAAATACATAATTAGTCAACCATTATTTGCAAATTGATGGCAGCGGCGTGCGCATCCTCAGCGGAGCGTTTATCTGCTTCCGAGATAAAAGTGGGGTATTTCCGCTTTGTCATGGTATTCTGTGAAATACACTGTATATTCTTGTGTTGATTGGTAAAATTAAACTGTATTTGCCATCGAATTATAAATAACTGTGTTGAAAAACAGGAGGGATGTCATATGAAGATGATGAAGCGGACAGGGAGGGATACAAAAATGAAACTGGCGGAAAAATGGTTGGCTGTATTTTGTATTGCAGCAGCGGCAGTAGTATTCGTTTTCACCGGAGCCCGGACGGCGTATGCGGACACGCATATCATTACGACCGTGAGCCTGACCTGTGATATAGAATCCCTTAAGCTTACGCCGGCCAGCACAGAGAGCGCCGTCCGGGGGCGGCTCTGGAGCGCTCTCGCTACGGATACGGAAGGAGTCGTTGTCGATACCAGTGACTCAACATTGCTGTACTGGAATGAGACCTGGGATCAAATTTATGGGATTGGCGATGGCACATCTCCGGTAGATGAGGGACGGCAGTATTATCTGTCCTATACGCTGGATGCAAAAGATGGCTATGACTGGCCTGATGCCGTCAAAGGATTCAAGACGGAGGATACGATCCCGGTCGCGGAAGTTCCGGAAATCCGTGTGTATTTCAATGGCGTAAGATGTACAGAGGCTCTTTTGGGATTTAACAGTAACAATACGTGGAATTTACTTAAAGTCAGGATTCCTGTCTTTAATGACATATCCTCCGCCTCGGTCGTTTTGAATGCTTCCGCTTTTACATACGATGGGAGTGTGAAGACACCGGCGGTGAAGTCTGCGACCCTGGCGAACGGAACAGCGCTGAAGGCATCGAATTATACTGTCCGGTATTTTAATATCGATAATAAAGAAGTCCAGCCTTCGGCGGCCGGTAAATATTATGCAGGTGTCGAGGGGAAGGGGATTTATGGCGGCATGGCAAAGGCGGCCATCACGATCGCTCCGGCATCTATTGCAGGTGCAGATATCGTGGGAACCTCTTCTGTCAATTACTATACCGGTAAAGCCATCACGCCTAAAATGGCGGTCACGATGGGCGGCAAGGCCTTGAAGAACGGCACAGATTACGTTGCATCTTATAAGAATAACGTAAATGTCGGGAAAGCGACCGTCACGATTACAGGCAAGGGAAATTATACCGGGACGCGCACGGCAACATTTGATATCATCAAAACAGACAATCCTATGAAGGTGTCTGTGAAGACTGTCAGCCTCAAAAAATCAAAGCTGAAAAAGAAGACGCAGAAGATCAGCCGCGCGAAAGCAATCGTCATCACCGGTGCGCAGGGCAAGGTGACGTACAAGCTGCTGAGCGTAAAGAAAAAGAGCTATAAGAAATACTTCAGCGTAAACAAAAAGAGCGGGAAGATTACCGTGAAGAAGGGCCTGAAGAAAGGAACCTACAAGTTGAAGATCAAAGTGACGGCTGCCGGGACGAATAATTACAATCGCGCGGAAAAGAGCGTCACGGTGAAGGTAAAAGTGAAGTAAGCGCCGTGAAAAGGCGCGTTGGTTAATGTGTGGAACTCAACGCTAACCGGCGAGTGGGGAGCAGGGGATCTGTGCTGCGAATGGCGGAGCAGATCCCCTGCACTGTTTTTGAGACGAATTGACCAGGACTTTACTCGTCCAGTGCCTGGATGTGATACAGGAAGGCGGAAAATTCCGGCACCTCCCGCGGAATGGGAATACCCGCGTGCATCAGGGCCATACCGCTGATGACCAGGTCATAGCCGCCGCCCTGCAGATGGTAGCGCGTGTTCGGAGACAGTCCCTTGCAGTGGATGTATTCCTGGGGGCCGTTTACGGTGAGGTTGACGGTGACCACAGTCACCAGCGCCTCGCACTTGTCCTTGGATACGCTCTCCCAGGCTACAAGATTCACCTGCTCAAAGGGATTCGCCAGTCGATAGTAATCGCCGAAGAAGTTGAGATCGTAGTATTTGTGGTACAGGTCGCTCATCTTTTTGCAGGCGCGGATCTCTTTTTTCTTCAGCTTTGTGGCATCCAGTTCGTATCCGAAGGTGCCGCACATGGCGATGGCCGCTTTTGTCTCCAGGGGTACCATGGGGCTGGCCGCGGAAACGTGGGCACCCATGGTGCATATCGGATAGAGGAACGAAGAGCCGTAATGGAGCTTCAGGTTGTCCAGCGGTTTGGTGTTGTCGGAGCTCCAGTATTGTATAAAGTAGGTGAGCATCGCCGGGTCGAATCGTCCGCCGCCTCCCGCACAGCCTTCAAAGAGGATGTCAGGATGTGTCTTGATGATTCCATCCATGATGCGGTAAAGCCCCAGAACATATCGGTGAGTGACCTCGCCCTGCCGGTCCGCCGGAAGGACATTGGACCAGAGATCGGTGATTGCCCGGTTGATATCCCATTTGACATAATAGATGTTCGCACTGTCCAGGATGCGGTTGATGCTTTCAATCAGGTAATCCTGGACTTCTTTGCGTCCTACATCGAGCACCAGCTGATTGCGGCTTCGCACCGCGCGTCTGCCGGGGATTTCCATGACCCAGTCCGGATGCGCGCGGAAGAGATCCGAGTCCTCTGAGACCATCTCGGGCTCGAACCAGATGCCGAACTTCATCCCCAGATCATTGATCTGGCGGACCAGCTCCGTCAGGCCGCAGCGGATCTTGTTCTCGTTGACCACCCAGTCGCCCAGACCGGAGTTGTCATCGTCCCGCTTTCCGAACCAGCCATCGTCCATGACGATCATTTCTACGCCCATGTCCTTTGCGGCTTTGGCGATCTCCACCAGTTTTTGGTCATCAAAATTGAAGAATGCGGCCTCCCAGGTGTTGATCAGAATGGGGCGCTGCACATCCCGCACAAATTTGCTTCGGTTCAGGTTGTTCCGGAAGAAATGATGGAAGTTGTGGCTCATTTTTGCCAGCCCCTTGTGGGTGTAGGTCATAAGGACCGCCGGGGCGTCGAAATCCTCTCCGGGATTTACGGTGTAGTTGAACAGGCGGTCATTGATGCCCATCACCAGGCGGGCCTGGTCGTACTGATCCAGTTCCACCTCAGCCAGAAAGCTTCCCGAATACATCAGCGCAAATCCGTAGCAGGCGCCGGCGTCCTCGTTGGTGTTTCGGTCCATCAGGGCGATAAAGGGATTCTGCTGATGGGAAGAGATGCCGCGGCCGCTTCGGATTTTGTGGACGTGGTGGGTCAGCGGCTGCCGCTCCACCTGGCGCTCCTGACCGTAGCGTCCGGGGAGGGAGAGCAGGTCCAGATTTCTGCCGTTCATATAATCCATGTTAACGGACATGATTCGCTTCAGCTGAATCGCCGCATTTCCGGCGTTGTGTACGCGCGCGGCGCGCATGATGATATCCGCTTCTTCAAAAACGGAGTACAGCAGCGTGACCTGGACCTTTGTGACGGCGTCTTCGATCACCAGCTCCAGGGTATCCACGGTATCATTTTCCGCCGCAAATGCCGTAGGGAGGCCGTTCAGCGTGAAGGCCCCGTGGTAGATGCGATGGGATTTGTATCTTCCATTGAAAGAGAAGCTTCCGTCGGCGTTCTGCACTTCGATAGAGTTGATGCGGAAATCTCCCTGCTGCTGGGTGGTGAACTCCTGCGGCTGGGCGTCCAGAGAGAAGGTTCGCTCCGCCAGAGAGTCATAGGGATTACCCGAAAACCCGCGGTCGTAACGGCGGACCAGATAGATCAAGTCCTCATCCGGAATGGTCGCCCCGTAGTAGAGGTGCTTCACGTAATTGAGATTTCCGATCTTCATCTGATACGTTGTTTTTGCAGTGTGCAGAGAAATGGTCCGCTTCTCCGGATTATATACAATTGCCATATCGAACTCCTTAGATAAAATATCATATAGTGAGAATCACGCAGTCAAAGACAGGAGCGTTGAAAGCTTATCTGTGACTTAGGGCTCCGAATACTTACAATTATATATAAAATAGTATCTTCCGAATATGGCACAATGTTGAAACATATTGTAAAAAATTCTGATAACACATATTCGGACGGACCGGAGGATGTGCGTCATGATTCGTAATGATCCACAATGGGAGGAATAAAGTTCAGGAAAGCCTGGACCATCATCTTGTGGTGAATGACAAAATGGATGGCCGGGCTATTTTCTTTGGATACAATAACAAGACGGCTGCCCGGAATGGTAAAGCTGATGTTGTGGAACGCCGGGGCGGGATTTTGCTCAAGCGTGACCCCGGGGTGCTCGGCGGCAAAGCGGATGGTTGCCTGCAGGTGGGCGTTATACTCCTCGTAGGTATAAGGGATGTCCGTCTCAATAAAGAGATCCGCCAGCGCCAGGCTTAAGGGGGCTGTATCAAACTGATCTTGGCGGATGGCGGGAATCTCCAGATGAATGCCGCGGTCGGGGAGCAGCGTGAGCATGGAGTCCAGGGAATCGCGGCGATAAGCCAGGATTTCTTCCAGGATGTGCTCAGAAAGACCGGTCCGCCCCAGAATGGCGCGCAGGAGATCCTCCGGGATGGTAAAGAGCGGCAGGCTGCTGCAGACCATGCGAAGGGGATCCTTTTCCGTTACTGCCGCGGTGCCGGCCATGATATCTGCCAGCTTTCGCTGCCAGACAGACTTCCGGTCGCTGCGATAGATTTCCATCAGCGGTTTGGCCTTTTTCAGCAGCGCCTCTGCGCGGAGACGGTAGTGGCGAACATCTTCGCGGGAGCGATACAGCACATATTTGCCGTCCGCCTGCCGTCCGGCGATGGCGTTGCCCTCCAGGGCGGCGGCGCCGGAGACCTTGAGCAGGTGCGTGAAGACCGTACTCTGCGAAACCGGCAGATAGTAAGGGGAGATCTGGCCGGTCATGTACATGGGGATATTGCCCTCCAGGCCCAGCATCATCTCCGGGAAAGGCCGGTTTACATCGTGGATGATGTGCAGATGAAGGCCTTTTTTGAGCAGCATCGCCATCCCAAACATCCATTTCTTGGGGAAATCCGGATCCTTGGCCATGTCCTCCAGGGGCATGTCGCTGTACAGAATGCAGTCATCCGTCTGACGGGACAGCACGGTCGTCTTCATGAAATCCAACTCGCTCTCCATCATCTCAGCAAGCCCATAGTAGGTCTTGCTGATCGGAAGCTGCGGGATCGTGGGCGGAAGCTTCATTTCATTAAACCGGATGGCTTTCATATATTCGTTTAAGTCAAATTCATCCAGCTTCTCCAGGAAGTGGGAGATAGGCTCCGCAGCCCGCGGGGCGCTGCCGGAACTAAGCCACAGCACAAGATGATTCCGGAGACCGGCGGTGGTGCTGATATCCTCCGGGTCCGCGCCGACGAGATAGGCAATCGCGCCAAGGTCAGCCGCCGCGGTGGTCCGGCGCGCGATCATCCCGGCCACATCCTCAATAAACTGCATCGGATGGCCGGGTCTTCTGGCGCCGGAAAGGATCTTAGAAATGTAGGAAGCGTCGTAGCTGAGCGCGCGCGCCAGCTCGCTGTTGCGGATGTGAAGTGTCTCCAGCAGACGGTTCAGGTTGATCAGAAAAGCATCATAATCGGAGGGCAAAGATTCCCCAAGCGTTTCATTCAGAGATTTTCGGATTTCATCCTGCGTAAGAGCGGTCTGCGCGCCCGCAGCTGTTCGCAGATTGCCATTTTCTGCGGTTGCCTGCGTACTGCCGCTTGCCTGTGAACTGCCGCTTACCTGCGAACTGCCGCTTACTGGCGAACTGCTTCTTGCCGCCGCCAGCTGCGCAAGCCCTGCCGCCAGCTGCGCAACGGCTTCGCTGTCATATTCCGGCTTCCGCGACCCATTCAGATAACGGCTGATCGTAGCCGCGCTGATGCCCGTCGCCTGCGCCAGCTCCTTCTGTGTAATTCCCAGCTGACTGATATATTCCGCTAACTGTTCGTGAAAATCCATGACGCCCTCCGCTGTAGGAGACAGGGGGAGACAGGGGACGGACCCCTGTCTCCCCCTGTCTCGCTGCCTGTCACCCTGCATGTCTCCCTGTATACCCAAATGCATGGTGATAGGAGACAAGGGCTCCCTGTCTCCGTCTGTCTCTAGGGGATCCGTGTCTCCATATGGAAAAAATGATGATGTCTTCGGGTGGATTGGGGTGGCCAGAGTAGTTTCTGGTGGCCAGAGTAGCCACGATTTTAGAATACAAGGATTTGGTGGGAACGTCAATTTGGAAATGTGCCATTTTCATTGTATTTCCCGGATATGTCCCCCTGTGTTCCTGCGCCAACCTTGATTTTTGCGGAGCCGGAAGCTTAGTTTTCCAACACATAGATCTCGCGGCGCTGTTCCGCGGGGGCGTAGATGGAGGAGCAGAGGAGAGGGTCCTTATAGTCGCAGGTAAATGCTTCTATGTGGACGATCTTGTTTTCGTGCCCGGGAGCGCCGTAGAAATCGGTCCAGCAGTCGCCGGGTCTGGCACTGTCGCCAATGATCAGGTCGCCGTCCTCATCAAACCCGTCGATGAAGATATAGTGACCGTCTGTGTCGCTTCCGCACACACAGGCGATGATGAACTGGCCTTTTTCCATGCGATCGTAGATCAGGGATTTGACATCGGAGAGAGATTTCCCGGAGGTGTCATAATAGGTGTCGATTACCGTGACTTCCGGATACATTTCCGGAAGGCGGGACCAGTCCAGGAGCCCCCAGGCGGCAGCATACGCCTCGATCGCTCTGGCCTTGTTGATGACGGTGAGCGGTGTCTCTCCCCATGCAGGATGGAGAAGATCCATCTTGACCAGCATATACGCGGCGGAAAAATAGGAACAGGCAGAGCCCAGACGGGAAGAGGCTTCACTATCCGGGATGATCAGACTGTTATCGTTCGGAATCCGACCCTGCCACCATCGGTAAACATCGCTGGCATAGGCGGATCGGTAGCCGCCGCCAGTCTCCGATGTATCGTGCTTGTTGGCAAAGACAGCAGAGGGTGAAAACAATAAAAGGCTCAGAAACAGGACTGCAGCCGGTATGATCAGGGATTTGCGATTCATCAGGAACCTCCTTAGGAGACAGGGGACCCCTGTCTCTTTGCTGTAATTGGGAGACAGAGGACCGTCCCCTGTCTCTTTCTGACATGAGTATATGTTAACAACAGTAGAGAAAAACGTCAAAACTCAGGAAAGGAAAGGGAGCAAATACTGCCTATAAAGGACGGTTTCTGCCTTGAGAAGACGAACTCCTGCCATTGCGCCGAAAAAAACGGACCACGCCACCGTCCCCCCGGTCCATATACTAACAAAAATGATGGGGCGGATTTTGAAAAAATTCAGTAAAATAATAACATAGTATGCCTAACTATATTGTGAGGAGGAGGTTACGTTATGAGGGGCAAACGCAATATACAATGGAGTATTCTGGCGCTGCTGCTGGTGTGCGGCGTGCTGCTTTTCGGCGCCGCGAGAGTGCAGGCGGCGACGACAATTAAAGCCAGTAAGATCTCGGAGAATAGTGTCCTGACGCTGACGGATAACACGGTGCTGGAGATGGATGAGATTCGAACGCTGAAGTCCATCACCGGAAACTATGCGCTTACGATTAAGGAGGTGGGGCCCTCCGGCATCACACATCCGCTGCATATGAGACCGGACGACGGACATGATGCTATCAATGTGAAATCGCTGCGGACGGAGAATGTCGTCATGACGGTGAACGCCGGTCCGGTGATCACCGCAGAGGGCATTGAATTGAACGGTGGTGATGTGGCCGTCTTGAGCGGCGACTATGGCATGCGGGTGACCGGTCTGAACAAGGTTTTTTCTGCCATTAATACAAAGCTGTACATACGCAGCTACGCATTGGGTATCTCTGCCCAGGGGGCCATTAACGGTACCGGTGGAACATGGGATGTGGGGAGCAGTCATTCGTCCGCAGTTCGGGCAAGCGCGATTGTCACACTGAAAAATGTCAATGTGACAGCGGATGGAGATGAAATGGGACTTTCCTCTCAGGGAGACATGGTCATCAATGGAGGAACCATCAATGTATCCGGATTTAACGATGCGGCAATTTCTTCCGCCTACAGCAAGCTGGTGCTTTCCAACACGGATGTCACCGCGGTTAGTGATAAGAACGATGGTATCAATGTGGAGGATGGTGTGCAGGTTAATAGTACGAAGCTGCATATCACCGCGAATAATGGGGCAGGAATTTCCATCGACGGCTCTTACGGGGCATCTTGGCTGGAGGATACGGAGGCTACGATCAGCAGCGGTAATGAGGGGATCGGCTATTGTGGGTCCGGCGGGAGCGGTCTGACCATATCCGGAAGCACGCTGGAAATTAAGGCGAAAGGAACCGGCATTTACTGCGAGGCTGCTGTTACCGTAAATTCCGGTACGATATCTGCGATCAGTGAGAATGATTACGGATTTTTCGCGTATGAAAATATCACCCTGAAGGGGGGCGATGTGGAGACATCCGGTAAGCTGGACGGCGTATACTGCGCCAAGACGCTGTCTGTTTCCGGTGCATCTTTGGTGGCGCAGACAACATCCGCTGCCAGCGACGGAAAGCAAGCCATTCGTGTGAAAACACTGTCTTTTGACGTATTGCAAACATTTATTCGTCAGCCCGCGGGCGGCAAGCGGAAAACGGTGGCTGGACAACAGACCATTACGGATCCGGAGACTGAAAAACCGGCCCTGATGGTGGAGATAGTCCCTGCCGACATCCTCAAGGAGATCCATTTTACCATCCCGGTGCCGGTGGAGGGCGAGGAGCCTTCCCTTGAGGGCTTTAAGATCACCTCGGTTCCGGCCAATGGGTTGAAGGAGTCAGAAATCCTGAAGGCTTATAAGAGTAGTGCCGCTACTTTATGGGTGGAAGCTACGGATAAGGACCATTATTCAACAATGTCCAAGTCTTCGGTATTCCGGAAGGGATACAAATATTACCAGACGTTGCCGGGTGCCGTGCCCTTAGGCTTGCTGCTGGATATGAGTTTTGATGCCGGAACGTTTTATAACCGTGCCGTAGTACAGGGGATTAGCTCGGATACGAAGATCTATGTAAATGGTGTGGAAACGTCAAAGCTCGATCAGGTCGGCGGTGGCGTATATATCGGAGATCTGCTTCTTGGGATGAAGAAGGCAAAGATTGCGGATGTTCCGGATCAGGAGCTGTCAGATAAGCCCGCTGAGCCGACGCCCGAGGTGACCTACGGCGGCAAGACACTGACGGATGGTACAGACTATACCATAAGCTACCAGGACAACACCAAGGTCGGTACAGCCAAACTTATCGTGACCGGCAAGGGAACCTACGGCGGAACGCAGGAGAAGACCTTTAAGATCATCCACACGAAATGCGTCAGTGACGATGGAAAGGTCACAAAGGATGCCACCGTTTCCGAAAAGGGTGTCCGCACCTATACCTGCAAGTACTGCGGCAAGGTGCTGAAGACGGAGGAAATCCCTGTGCTGAAGGCGGATGCGCCGATGACGCCGGATGCCGCGCCGACCGTGGAAGACGCAGAGAAGGATATTATTAATATCACCGGCAACAAAGATCCGGAACTGGCAAAATTCAATCTGATTCAGGCGAAGGCCAAGAAGATCAAGAGCACCTCCGTGACCCTGGGCTGGACAAAGGTAAAGGGCGCGGAAGGCTATATCATCTACGGCAATAAATGCAAGAAGGGCAACAAGTACATTAAGCTCACCACGGTGGGCAAGAGCAAGAAGTCGACGACCATAAAGAAGATCGACGGCAAAAAGCTGAAGAAGGGTACGTATTATAAATTCATCATCGCTGCGGTGGCGAAGGACAGTGCAGGCAAGGACAAGATGATTGCCGTCAGCAAGTCTGTGCACTTTATCACCACCGGCAACAAGAAGTACGGAGACTTCACCAAGGTTCAGCTGAAGACCCCGAAGAAGATAACGTTGAATAAGGGCAAGAAGTTCACCATCCGTGCGACCCAGGTGAAGCCGACCGGAAAGAAGGTGCAGCAGCACCGGAAGCTTTCCTATGAGTCCACCAACGTGACCATCGCCAAAGTATCCAAGAGCGGCAAGATCACCGCCAAGAAGAAAGGCAAGTGCACCATCTACGTCTATGCACAGAACGGCCTGTTCGCCAAGGTCGCTGTCACGGTCAAATAACATGAGTGACAAGGGGACGTTCCTTCTGTCACATTGCGCACAATGTGACAGGAGGTACGTCCCCCTGTTTTACTGCAAGTGAGCAAAAAGGAGGGATATTGTGAAGAAGAGATTATGGCTGATGATCATGGCCGCACTGATGGTGTTTGCCGGGCTGGTCCCCGCTGCGCGGGTATTTGCAGCTGAAGAACCGACGGTCAGATATCTTTGTATAGGTCTTTCAGAAGGCGGGGCTTATGAGATTACAGCGCCGGATCACCCTATAAGTACGTACGATTATTATTTGAATATGGCTCCTGATGAGGGGACACAGATTACGCTGAAGGCCGTGCCGGCGGATGGATATACGTTTGCCGGCTGGTACGAGGGTATCCGACAGATGAATCCGGAGCTTTCGGAGCTTGGTTTTGTCACAGATTACGACCCGGATAAACTGATATCCTCCGATGCGGAATACTCTTTCACGTTGACAGCAGATACAAATATCTATGCTCTTTTTGAGAAGATCCCTTGTCTCACGCTGCACTGGTCGTCCATCGACGGCGTCGATCTGATGGATCCGGTGAAAATCGAGATCACGCCGGGGATGACGCTGAGCCAGGCGCTGGCGACCAAAGGGTGGAATATGAAAACGAAGGTCTTTACAAAGGACGGCTATTATCCTGTGGAGGCCTGGACACCGGAACCGGTGACAGCACATGATAATTATACGGATCTGTGGAACAGTCGCATTGGGGGATCTTATAAACTATCGGAAGACACAGACATATATTACCCCATGATGATATTACTGGATTCCGTGGAGTTTTCCGTCAAGGCCCCTGTCTGCGGGACATCTACGGAGTGTCCGGAATATAAAAATCCATGGGAGGATCAGACCAATCCGCCGTCTGTTTCAACACCCTCCGGTGTGAAGTACGCGGCGGGGTCAGAGGAATATGGGTGGCTCCCGGGCGTCTGGTTTAAAGAGATGAGCTGGATCTCGGACTTATATCAAGGCGAGTTTACCGGGGGAACGGACTACTACGCCGATGTTTTGCTGAGCGGGGATTACGGATATTTCTTTAATATGGATACGCTGGGTGGACCATTTACCGGGGAACTGAAGGTGAACGGCTGTGAAGTGAGCGATACAATAGTGGATGGAGACTTCCTTGACCTATTGGTTAAGGTTACCGCGGATCACGACTGGGATGAGGGTGTGGTGACGAAGGCGGCGACGACCTCTGCTGCCGGCATTCGCACCTATACCTGCAAGCACTGCGGCAAGACCAGGACGGAGGAGATCCCCAAGCTCACCCCGGAGCCCAAGCCCACACCCACACCGGCTCCTGCTGCCGCCGACCCGGCGAAACAGATGGGAGAGGACGGCACGCCCCTCGGCAAGGGCGCTTCCGCCCAGGCAGCGGAAAAGGCCATCACTACGTCCGGTTCCGAAGAGGGCCCTTCAGGCAGTACATTCGGTCTTCTGCAGCTGAAGAGCACAAAGCAGACAAAGAATTCGATCAAGCTTACGTGGTCAAAGGTAAGCGGTGCGAAGACTTATGTACTTTACGCGAACAAATGCGGAAAGAAAAACAAATACCTGAAGCTGGCTTCCTATACGGGTAAATCGGCGACAATTAAAAAGGTCGCCGGCGCCAAGCTGAAGAAAGGCACCTATTACAAGTTCCTCATGGTCGCGCTGGATGGGAAGGGGAATGTCATTTCCGCGTCCAAGACGGTCCATGCTGCCACTAAAGGAGGAAAAGTAGGAAACGACAAAAAGGTCACCACCAAGGCCAAAAAGAACAAAGTAACGGTCAAGGTGAAGAAAACCTTCAAGCTGAAGGCCAAGGCCGTACCCGCTAGCAAGAGCCTGAAGGTAAAGAAACACCGCGGCGTGGCGTACGAAACCTCCGATCCCACGATCGCGACCGTAACGAAAAAAGGCGTCATCAAGGGGAAGAAAAAAGGCAAATGCACGGTATATGCGTATGCCCAGAACGGCGTGTGCGTTAAGATTAAGGTAACCGTAAAGTGAGAAATTGGGGACAGGTTCCATTTTCCCAAAATGAGAAACGGAACCTGTCCCCGATTTCCCAGGGGGAGACAGGGGTCCGTCCCCTGTCTCCCGGAAGGAAGGGTATATTATGAGCGGGAAGAGATACGATATCTCCGGGAATCGGCAGAGCGTGATAATTCGTCTGTTTTTTGTGTTCGCACTGTTCATTCTGTTCACTCCGGGCCGTGCTTTCGCGGCTGCCCCGAAAGCGAAAATTAAATCGCCGACGGACCAGTCGCAGTTTGACCTGGGAAAAACACTGACAATTGAGGTATTCCCGGATACAAGTGTAATGTCGGGTCTGACTCAAAGTAACAAATACATTTATCTGCGGATCCTGCGGGATGGTTCTGTGGTATATACGGATTCCGTGAAGTGGACCAAGCCCAGCCTTGGTTTGGGGGCGACAACAGAGTCATTTTCCTATCTTCCGGACAGGGAGGGGGAATACCGGATCGAAGCCTGCTGGTTCGTGTCCCAAAACGGTTCTGTTCTTGCGCCGGAAGATTTTCAGGCGGAAGATGGAATCACCGTTTATGTCATACGTGATCTGTCGAAATCGGAGGTTGAGATCACGGGAGTTACGGATCAGACGTATAACGGAACGGCATATACACCGGAGCCGGTGGTAAAACTGGGCGCAAAGACGCTGAATCCGGACACAGATTATACATTGTCCTACAGTAACAACGTAGACGTGGGTGAGGCGACCGTTACCGTGACCGGAAAAGGGTTCTATAAAAATTCGGTCTCGAAGACGTTTCAGATTGCGCCGGCGAACCTTTCCGGGGCTTCGGTCAGTGGGGTGACCGATCAGTTTTTTACCGGGGATGCGATCGTGCCGGCGATATCCCTGTCTCTGGGCGGAAAAACGCTGATCCTGGAGACGGATTATACGGTCACCTGTGATAATAACACACATGTCGGAACTGCCACCGTGCATATTACCGGAAATGGGAACTATACCGGCAGCATCACAAAGACCTTCCGTATTCAGCAGGTCTCCCTGGTGAATGCCGGGATAACGGGTATATCTGATCAGCTGTACACGGGGAATCCCATCACCCAGAATCCGACGATTACGTATGCCGGAAAAACACTGGTGAAGGACACGGACTATACGCTGTCATATCGGAACAATACGGCCCTTGGGACCGCCACCGTCGTCATCACCGGGAAGGGCGATTTCAAGGATACCGTCACCCGGACGTTTTCGATTAAGGAGACGCCGGTTTCCACCAGCAGTGTTCTGCAGATCCGGGATTCCAATTCTGCTGTCTGCACGGATTTCAACGTGGGAGATGTGGTCCGGGTCTGTGAATATACCAATGTATACGTGTTTAATAATGGCGAGAAGGATCCGTATTATTATTATGTACGGATCTCCAAAGACGGACAGAAGCTCGGCTTCCGGGAATTTCAGATTACGAGCCCCGGAGTATACATACTCTGGGAATTTGAACCGCTGCAGGCGGGGGATTATCTGGTGGAGATGTCTTTGAGTCGCTATGTGCCGAAGACGGAGGCGCAGTTTGCTGCCAATTGGAACACGGTTGTCCATGTGGGTACCGGAAAGACGGATATCTCAGCCGGTACGGTGACCGGTATAACAAATAAGGAATATACCGGAAATGCCATTACCCAGAATATCACCGTAAAGCTGGGCGGCAAAACACTTGTGGAGGGCCGCGATTACTATGTCACCTATACGCTGAACGTGAATGTCGGCCGTGCGGCCATGATCATCTACGGAATCGGGGATTACAAGGGGAAGATCGATCAGGGGACGACCTTCCTGATCACGGCGAAGACGATCACGCAGAATATGATCACACTGAGTCCCGCGGGATTTACCTATAATGGCGAAAATCAAAAGCCGCAGGTCTCGGTCCGGAACGGTAATTTCCTCCTGACTGAGGGCACGGACTATACGCTGACCAATGAGGGCGGCACGGCACCGGGAAATTATTCCGTGACCGTGGCTGCAAAGAACGGCGGAAATTATACGGGAAGTGCCTCCAAAGGCTACAATATCGGGAAACTCTCGCTGACAGGAGCCGAGGTCGCAGCAGCGCCGGCATCCTACACCTATGACGGAACGGAAAAACGGCCTTCCGTGACGGTCACGATGAACGGGACAGTCGTTCCGGAGAGTGCGTATGATGTCACTTACAGCGGGAACATCAACGCTGGTAAAGCAACGGTTAAGGTTACGGCGAAGGCCGACAGCGTCTATTCGGGCAGTGTGTCCGCAGTATTTACAATCGGTAAATATAATCTGAATTCTTCGGATATCAGCGTCACGCCGCCGGCGGATGTCACGTTCAACCGTAAAGCACAGACGCCGGTGCCGGCCGTGACGTGGGGATCGCGGACGCTGGAGGCCGGTGCGGATTATACGCTGAACTACACAGCGAATACCGATGCCGGGATCGCAGGTGTAACGATAACCGGAGCAGGAAACTTTACCGGGACGAGGGCAGTTTCCTTCCGGATTCTGCGGAAGGATATTGCTGATGCCACGGTGCATGTAGATGAGGTGCCGGATCAGCCGCTGATCGAGGGCGAACGCTGCGAACCGAAGATTACCGTCAGGGATGGTTCTGAAACTCTTTCTGATGAGGACTACAGCGTCCTCTATGCGGATAACGACCGTGAGGGAACTGCGTCGGTACAGATCACAGGCATCGGAAATTACACCGGCACTATCACCGGAGTTACGTTCCGTATCCTGGGACGGACGGTCTACGACCGGAATCAGCTGGAAGCGGCGGTCTCCGAGGCAGAAGGGGCCGACAGTGAGTATCTTGAAGCTGATCAGGCGGCTGTGCAGGCTGCGTTGGATGCGGCCAAAGACGTGCTTGAAAATACGGAAGCCACTGCCGAGGAACTGGAAGCCGCCCTGGAGGAGCTGAATCGCGCGGTTGATACGGCAGAGCAGAACCTGGCGGATTATCTGGCGCAGAAAGAAGCCGAAGAGAGAGCCGCCGAAGCCGCACGAAAGGAAGCGGAAAAAGCAGCTGCGGAGGCTAAGAAGAAGGCGGATAAAGCGGCGGCGGGAGAAGTAGTACAGAAGGTCGCCGGTATTCCCGCAGCAGGCAGCATCAGCCTTGCTGATAAAGACATCATCCAGGCAGCCGAAAAGGCATACAACGCTCTGACCGCAGAACAGAAAAAGCTTGTTCCCGCGGAGACCGTGAAGAAGCTGGAAGAGGCAAAGAAGGTCCTTGCGGAAATAGAAGCGGAAGCAGGTGCAGAGGAAAAAGCAGGTCATACTACCGCTGCGGAAGCCGCCAAGGCACTGGCTGCACTTTCGGACAACGCAGACCCCGCTGGCTCGGACTTCGCGACCTTGTCACTAAAGGTGAAGAAGGTCTCCAAGACCTCGCTTAAGCTTCAGTGGAAGACGGTGAAGGGAGCCGCCGGCTATATCCTTTATGCCAATAAGTGCGGGAAGGGAAATAAATATCAGCAGGTGGCAGAGCTTCCGGGAGCATCGCAGAAGAAGTATACACTGAAGAAGATCCAGAGCGGCGCGCTGAAGAAGAATACTTATTATAAGGTTATTGTCACAGCTTATAAACTGACAAAGGGCGGCGAGAAACGGATCATCGCGACATCCAAATCCGTCCACACGGCCACCTCCGGCGGTAAAAACGGAAATCCGACAAAGATCTCAGTCAAGAAATCCGTGACCGTCAAGGTCAAGAAGACCGTAAAGCTGAAGGCAAAACAGATAACAAGTTCCGGAAAGAAGATCAGAAAACACCGGAAACTCCAGTACGAGACCTCCGATCCCACGATTGCCACCGTATCTAAGAAAGGCGTCATCAAAGGGAAGAAAAAAGGCAAGTGCACCGTGTATGTGTACGCCCAGAACGGAGTGTATGCGAAGGTAAAGGTGACTGTGAAGCAGTAAGCTGTGGGAGACAGGGGACGGTCCCCTGTCTCCCCAGACCACCATTAGGAGACAGGAGTCCCATGTCTCCCATTTGAAAGCCTGCTAATAAAAAGTCAAGGGGAAAATGAAAAAAATTTCAGAGCTGGTTTTGGGTATCACAAATAGACCGCCCATTTGGCCGGTTTGCCAGAAAGTTATCCACATGGCTCAGCTTTCAGATGTTTCTGCTTGAACTTGAGCCTGAGCTCGGAGACATTCTTTGACTTTTCCGTAGTAAATGCGAAGGAACTTGTTTGCTCCGGCTGTCATGTAGACATGATAAGGCTTACCTTCGGAACGTTTCTTGCTCAGAAAGCAATAAACGGGATCATCGGCAGGCTTGGTTTGGAGCAGGGACGACATGATGAGGAAAAGTGTCTTCCGGAGGCGGGCAGGTCCACATTTAGAAGCATTGTTGCTATTGCTTTTGAACTTGCCGGACTCGTTCACACCGGGATCCACACCTGCGAATGCCGTGAGGGCTTCCCGATGATTGAACCGGGAAATGTCTCCGATTTCAGCAATCAACTGGGGACCAAAGGTGGCTCCGACGCCACGCATGGCCATGACGGTGCTGTATTCTGGCAGGGTGGAGGCAAGCCGATTCATTTCCTGACGAATACGCTCAACGTTGGCGGAAATGACATTGAGCTGTTTGATACTCATCTGGATCATTTCCTTGTATTCCTGCTCTTTCGGGAATACGGCGACAAGTTCTTTAGAGGAGTTGAAAAGCTCTTCCGGCTTACCCTTCTGGAAGTTGTAGCCATGCCTTTTGCAGAAGGCCTGATAGCGCTCTGTGAAGGCTTTGAGACCGATCTTGCGGACGCAGTCCACATGCCAGAAAGAGGCCGCATAATCGACCCATTTCTCGCTTCCGTCATCTCGTGTTGGAGTGTCAAAGAGATCGTTCACCCCAGGATAGGTCATATCCAGGAGTGAGATGAGATTGGTCTTGGCAGCGACCTTCTGCTTGGTAAAGAAGGCCATCTGCGCATTCAGAGTTTTGAGTTGTGCGCGTGTCGTATCCATACTTGAATACTCACGCAAATCAGCCCAGTTGTCAAGCGTATAACGGGCGATCTTCCTGGAATCGGCAGGATCGGATTTGACCTTGCGGATGGTATTGTTGCCGAAGTTTTTGATCAGGTGTGGGTTTACCGCGCTGACAAAGATTCCAGCATCAGATAAGGTGCGGAGTATTGGCTCATGATATCTGCCGGTACACTCCATCACTACCTTTGTCTCGCCATCCAGCGTCAGGATGTAATCAGTAAGGCTTTTCAGCTCACAGGAAGAGTGCGTAACATCGAAGGGTTTCCTGATAACAGTACCCCCCGGTTGCAGGACCGCCACGGTGCTCTTGCCCTTTGAAACATCAATACCGACCGCGTTGTACATGTTTGTACCTCCAAGAATAATGAATTGCATGGTACCAGCGGCTA
>CAMNFR010000045.1 GCA_946537305.1 uncultured Lachnospiraceae bacterium
AAGAAGGTCAACTGACTAAGTCAGAAGACCTTCTTTTGTGTTATAATTAGCTTGCTATGAAAACCATAACACATCCGTCAGGTGCAGGCAAGGCAAGGATACTATGTTCAGTGACACTCACGGTGAGCCTGAAAATGACAAAATCGCTGAGCGCCTGACAGCCTAAAAAACATAGTAAAACTAAGAGCCTTGTGCCATTACGGCATGAGGCTTTTTATATCCTTTCGTCTTGTAGACTTAAATTTTAGGGTTTCCTGAAATTCAGATGTCTATAATTCGGATTACTCGAAACTCTATGTGAAAAAGAATGAACTGTACCATGTCGGAAGTGATATCTGGAGGATCCTCGATGATTCGGAAGATCAGGTCCTGATCATTGATTGTAAGAAGCGGTCGATGCCTCGGCTAATTCGCCGAGAGAATTTTGGTGGGGCTATACCTGCGAAGCAGGAAGAACTTCTGGGAGAGACTGATCTGACAGAGGAGATGTTTGGAGTATTCCATATCACTAAATGTTTGTTGTTTCATGTCAGCACCGCCCCTTGTAGTTGATACCATCATTATACACTAAATGGTGTTAAATCGGAAATGCTGATGATGAAATAATCAGTGCTTCCCTAACCAGATGTTCTGTGTATACCTCTCAGCGAGCATTTTGGATTTCCACTTATTTCGGCGCGCGGGTACAGAAAAGGATGAATGACAGTTAGAAAAGGGTAAATGACGGTAAGAAATGACTTTACAAATGCAAGAGAATGTGTTAGTATTTTAACGAAATTGAGAAGGGAGGTTTTTGCAATGGCAAAAACAGCAATTATTACCGGCGGTTCCCGCGGTATCGGGGAAGCTCTCTCCATGAAGCTGGGAGAGATGGGTTACAATGTAGTGATCAACTACCGGAGCGCCTCATCCAAGGCTCTTTCCGATGCGATCGCGGAAAAGCTGGTCAAAGAGTACGGCGTGGAAGCCCTGGTTGTCAAGGCGGATGTCAGCAAGTATGAAGACTGCGAAGCCCTGGTAAAGGCAGCGGTGGACCGCTTCGGCGATAAGATCGATGTCCTGGTCAACAACGCGGGCATCACCAACAACTGCAATTGGATCGACATCACCCGCGAAGCCTATGAAAACGTGATCAACACCAATCTGATGAGCTTCCTGCATATGACTCATCTGGTGCTGCCCTACATGATCAACCACAGCGACAAGGATCATCAGTGCTGCATCATCAACACGGCTTCCGTGGGCGGCCTGACGGGCGTGATCAACCAGGCGGACTACTGCGCCTCCAAGTCCGGTGTCATCGGCCTGTCCCGCGCGCTGGCCCTGGAATTCGCTTCCCGCGGAGTCCGCGTCAATGTCATCGCTCCCGGCATGATCATGACCGACATGCTGCGCGGCGTGAACCAGGACGAGCTGAATGCGCTGGCAGCCACCATTCCGGAAGGCTACATCGGCGATGTAGCCGATATTGCCGGAGCCATGGAATATCTGCTGACCGCTCCCTACGTGACCGGCCAGGTGATTTCTCCGAACGGCGGTTTTGTACTGCAGTAACAGAGAAGACTGCCTGGGAATCCAGCAACACCAGTGTCGCGAAGGTGAAAGTCACTGTCAAATGACAGAAGCGGAAAATTCGTTTCCTGACTGCGATATCTCAATCCACAGCGATTGTTATTCTTTGATATCTGTCTCTCCCGTCTGTTGTCTCAGGCGGGAGATTTCCTCTGCAGGCGCTTACACAATGCAGAAGAGGGACGGGATGTGAGTGTTGTGTACCACGGATCCCTCGCGAGCGAGTCTTGAATATAATTGACAGAAGTCGGCCTCCTATAGTATGATTAGTTATACAAATCATACTATAGGAGGCCGACTTCATGAAAGCACCAAAAGGAAAATATGCCTGGACGGCAACCGTGGGTGAAAAGGGTCAGATCGTAATTCCCAAGCAGGCACGCGATTTGTTTGAGATCAGGCCGGGAGATACTTTATTGTTGCTGGGCGATGAAAAGCGCGGCATTGCGATACCGCCCAAAGGCGCTTTTGCCGAGCTGTTCGGCATGGCATTTGAGGAGAAGGGGGATGGGGAAGAATGAAAATCGCATGGTTCTGCATCCCCGCCCATGGTCATACCAATCCGACGCTCGGACTGGTCAGGGCGCTGACTGACGCTGGGCATTTCGTCTATTACTTTTCTTTTGAGATGTTCCGGGAAAAAATAGAAAATGCCGGTGCGGTCTTTATTCCCTGCGATGCCTATGATTTCGAGATGGAAGACAAGGAAAATGCCGACCGGGTCAGTAAAGATCCGGCATTTGCCATCGAACTTCTTGTTTCATCGACACTGGCACTGGACGCGATGGTCACGGAAAAGATCGCCGAACTCGGGCCGGATGTCATCGTGGCGGATTCCGTGGCCTACTGGGGCAAGCTGGCAGCGATGAAGCACGGGATTCCGTATATCTCATCGACGACAACATTCGCATTTAACCGGTACTCCGCCGGATATATGAAGCGCGGAATCGGGGAGACGATGAAAATGCTGTTCTCTATGCCGAGGGTGAATAAACAGATCCGGCGGCTTCGGGAAAACGGATATCCGGTGAAGGGCATCCTGGATATCATACAGAATGACAACGATACAAACACGGTGGTGTATACCTCAAGATATTTTCAGCCGTGCGCGGAGACGTTCTCGGAGAAGTATCATTTCATCGGTCCCTCGATCCGTCCGATCAAAGATCCCTTTAAAAAGAGGGCGGAGAAGACGGTCTATATCTCTATGGGCACGATAAACCAGAACAGAGAGTTTTACCGAAACTGTATCAATGCGCTGGGGAAAACAGATTACCAGGTGATTCTGTCGATGGGGACCAATACGGATCATTTTGATGCTGTGCCGGATAACATCGAGATCTATGAGAGCGTAGATCAAATGGCGGTGCTCAAGATCGCGGATGCCTTTATTACTCACTGCGGAATGAATTCGGCTTCGGAGGGGCTGTATTTCGGCGTTCCACTTGTCCTGTTCCCTCAGACGTCGGAGCAGGATGCGGTGGCCAGAAGAGTGGAAGAGCTTGGGGCCGGACTCAGGCTCGCATCGATTGGAGAAGATGATGTTCTGAAGGCGGTCACACGGGTCATAGAAGAGAAGAACTTCAAGAAAGGCGCTGAAAAAGTATCGGAAAGCTTCAAAAAAAGCGGCGGTATCCAAGAGGCGGTTGCTTTTATCGAAAAAGCAGTTGTCAGGTAATAGTCCGGCTTGTTTTATAGAACTTATAAATATTATATTTGCAATTTCTATGATTGCCATCTCGCCCTTCAAAAAGAAGGGCGTTTTTTGTTCGAATAAAAATGACATTGTTAGTTGTTTGTTTATAGTTATTTTCGATACAAGAGAAAAAATATTGAAAACACGACAAAATTATGCTACATTTTATGTGGATGCAGACAAATCAATTATCGGCTTTTTCTATAATTCGGGGAATGTTTGACCTGCACAGACATTCTTGCTGGATAATCGCCGGAAATGAAGGGGAATGGTTTTCGGTCCGTTTGGGATAATTTGTTTCACAGCATCCGATAGGGAAACATGTTAGTTAACAATGATCTAGGTGGAGGAATGAAAGGAGAGAGAAATGGATTATTTGCAAATATCCAATCTTCCAATCATGTGGTTCTTGTGTAGTTTCACCGTTATCATAGCTGCTGTACAGACGCTTCTGTTCATGCGCTCGGCGAAACAGGCAACTGCAGTTTGTAATATTGATCCCGAAGTTCCGAAAAAAGCATTTCGTATCGGTCTTGTATCTGCCATTGGTCCGGCACTTGGCGTATTTATCGTCATGGTCGGTCTTATGTCCGCCATCGGCGGTCCGATGTCCTGGCTTCGTCTGTCGATCATCGGCGCGGCTCCGACGGAACTTGCTGCGGCTACGAACGGTGCTACTGCCGCCGGCGTTGAGCTGGGCGGTGAAGGCTACACACTGGAAATTCTTGCTGTATCATGGTTCGCCATGGCACTGAATGGTGCCGGTTGGCTCATCTTTACAGGCGTTGCGACACCGGCGCTGGAAAAGCTTCGTGAAACGCTTTCCGGCGGTGATACATCATGGCTTGGTTATATGTCGCTGGCCTGCTCGATCGGTATCTTCGGGTACCTCAATGTCAACTCCATTATCACTAAGGGATTTTTGAACGAAGGTCCCGTGATCAATTCCGGAAACCTTATTGCAGTTCTCGCCGGTGCAATCTGCATGATCATTCTCGGCAAGTTTGTGACTCCGAAGGTGCCTCGTCTTGCGGAGTATTCTCTGGGCATCTCGATGATTGTCGGTATTGCGGCAGCATTGATCTTCGCGTAAGAAGAAAGGAGAAAAAATGGATCATCAGGAATATATGGCAGTATGGAAGAAAAACTGCATACGTATTGGTTCTCCGACCAATATCCTTGCGGCGCTGACAGCTTTTATCCCGGTCATCTATCTCTGCACCAAATTTGATTGCTGGCCGGACATTCAGCTTGTTCTCAGTGCCTGGGCACTGACGGCGATTGCCTTTGGCGCCTTCTATGTCGTTGAACCGGTTTCTTATTATGCGTCACTGGGTATGTCGGGTACATATCTGAGCTTCCTTTCCGGAAACATCGGTAATATGCGTGTTCCTTGTGCATCGCTTGCACTGGATCTTACGGAAAGTGAAACAGGAACAATTCAGGCGGAAGTCGTGTCCACGATGGCAATCTGCGGTTCCATTATTACGAACCTGACCGCGACGACAGCAGCTGCTCTGGTCGGCGCTTCGATTGTGGCCATTCTTCCGGAGGCAATCAATGTCGGTCTTAAGTCTTATGCATCCGCAGCTATTTTCGGTGCTACCTTCGGCAATTATGCTGTGAAGAAGCCCAAGATCGCTCTGTTTGGTGCCCTGATCCCGATTGCCTGCAAGCTGGTCGGTACGGTTCCCGCATGGCTTACGATCGTGCTTTCCGTGTTCGGCACAGTTTTGATTGCTCGTATGTTCTATGTGGCGGAAAGCAAGAAAGCTGCATAAATCTGCTCCCGGGTAAGCCGAAAAAATATTTTCGGGCTTGGTACAAAGTAAGGAGAAATATATATCATGATGTGGAGAGAATGTAAAGAGATTCAGGAAGCGCTGGTCGCTATGCGCCGTGAGCTTCATAAAATACCGGAACTCGGAATCAATCTTCCGCAGACAAGAGATTTTGTTACGGCAAAGCTCGATGAATACGGTATTCCCTACAAGCTTGCGGATCAGGACTCCAGTGTGATCGCCACGATCAATGCTGGAAAGCCGGGGAAGGTGATCGCTCTTCGTGCTGATATGGATGCGCTTCCGATTGTTGAGGCGACAGGTCTTCCGTTCAGTTCTGAACATGAAGGCTGCATGCATGCCTGCGGTCATGATTCCCACATGGCCATGCTGCTCGGCGCGGCAAAAATATTGAATGAGCACAAAGATGAGTTGAACGGCGAGATCAGACTCCTGTTCCAGACGGGAGAGGAGATTTCAAAAGGTGCCCCCATTATCATTGAAAACGGCGGTATAGATGGTGCTGACGCTGTGTTTGGCACCCATATCGGATCGATCATTGATAAGACCATTCCGGCAGGAAAATTTATTATCTGCCCGGGACCGGTCATGGCATCCTTTGATCGGTTTATTATCAAGGTAAAGGGCATTGGATGCCACGGCTCAACGCCGGAAAAGGGCATCGATCCCATCAATGTTGCGGCACATATCGTGATCGGACTGCAGGCTATCAACGCGCGTGAATTTAACGCCTGTGTACCGGTGGTCGTGACCGTCGGACAGATTCATGGCGGCGCAGCCTACAATGCGATTCCCAGTGAGGTCCTCATTGAAGGTACCACCAGAACATTTGACGGCGATGTGCGTGAGAAGGTTGCAGCGCGCATCGAAGAAATCGCTAAATGTACAGCCAAAGCGTTCGGTGCAGATGCAGAATTTGAGATGGATTGGGGCGCACCGCCTGTTGTCAACGACAAGGCCATGGCTGAATTTGCAGCTGAGGCTGCCGCGGATATTGTTGGCGCAGAAAATATCATCACATATCGTGATGCGCCCAACATGGCCGGTGAAGATTTTGCGTACTATCTTCTGAAGGTGCCCGGTGCGTTTATGTTCCTCAGCTCCGCAAATCCGGAAAAGGGGACGGATATCGCGCACCACAATCCGAAGTTCGATCTCGACGAGGATGTGTTCTGGATGGGATCCGCAGCCTTTGTCAACATTACCGAGAAGTTCCTGAACGGCTGAAAGGAGTAAAGCTATGCAGTTACTGCTGATGATTCTGTCATATGCGCTGGCGCTGTTTGCCATTCTGTATTTTGTGGTCATACATCCAGGAAAGAAGAAAAATGCGCAGATGCGTGCGATGCATGACAGTATCAAGGTCGGTGATAAGGTAAATACGATCGGAGGCGTGATCGGCACCGTTATCTGGCGCGATACGGATACCGTAAAGCTGCTTTTGGATGAGGAGAGCGGAACCAAAGCGACCTTCGTTGTATACGCCATACAGCAGATCATAAAATCAGCATAACGGTAGGTATTATTTCAATTGAATATAGAAGGGATGAGGCGTTCCGGAGAGAGCGATATGATCGCCGCCGAAGAGGCAAGCCGCCACATGCAGAATGTGCGGTGAATCTTTCAGGCAAAAGGACGGGGCGAAGACCATAATCTGGTAGCATTTTAACATGTGAGACAGAGGACAGAGTGATCAGCAGCATTCTGTCCTCTTTTTGTTTGAAAGGACTGCAGGTCTATGCTGGTTATCATAACAAACAATCCACTCATTCAAGAGTCCTTCGGAAGCACCTATACGGTGGATTATGAAGCACTTTCATACGATGACATCCTGATAAAAATCAGAGATGCTGTGCACCGTGGTGCATCTATTCTTACGCACCCGCTTTACGGAAGCGTAAAGCCAAAAGAAACCCCCTATCGCTCCGTACTTATGGAGATGCGTGAGGGTCCGGTCGATATGGACTCACTGCTGCTGATTGAGCAAACCATCGCTTCCGCCGGGAAATTCCCCAACAAGTCCGCCGGATACGATGAAGCAACGCTTAATGATTGTAAGATCATTGATCTGTCGCTATTGCAGGGAGCACTCAGGTCAATGTGAGCTTCACCATGTGATTTTGAAAAGGAGGTTGTAGAAACGAGATGAAATTAGAACTTGGTAAAATTTATATCAAAGATATCAAGTTCGATGACAGTCAGAGAATCGAAGACGGAGTGCTTTACGTCAGCAAAGAAGAACTGACAAAGATCGCTCTCTCCGATGATCATCTGGCCAGTGCTGAATTCGATATCGCAAAACCGGGAGAGTCCGTTCGTATCACACCGGTCAAGGATGTTATCGAACCGCGTGTCAAAGTGGAAGGCAGCGGCGGGGTATTCCCCGGCTGGATCGCTAAAGTAGACACTGTGGGAAGCGGAAAAACATACGCGCTGAAGGGAATGGCGGTCGTGACCGCAGGACCTATTGTAGGCTTCCAGGAGGGCGTCATTGATATGACAGGCCCCGGAGCAGATTACACTCCGTTTTCCAAGACAATCAATCTTGTCATGGTCTGCAAACCTGTGGAAGGTCTGAAGCAGCATGCTTATGAAAAAGCTGTCCGTCTTGCCGGTTTCCGTGTAGCGGCGGCAATCGGTGAACTGGCCCGCTCGCTTGAACCGGATGAGACAGTGGTTTACGAGACCTGTACCATCAAGGAAGGACTCCAAAAGTATCCTGACCTTCCGCGTGTTGCATACGTTCATATGCTTCAGAGCCAGGGACTGCTGCATGACACCTATGTTTATGGGGTGGACGCCAAGCAGATTCTCCCGACGATCGTTTCTCCGACCGAAACATTCGACGGCGCGATCGTATCCGGAAACTGCGTGTCCGCGTGCGACAAGAACCCGACCTATGTTCACCAGAACAATCCGGTCGTGGAGGAGCTTTTTAAGCAGCATGGCAAGACCATCAATTTTGTCTGCCATATTCTGACCAATGAGAACGTCTTTCTCGCGGATAAAGAGCGCAGTTCTTTCTTCACGGCAAAGATCTGTAAAATGCTGGATCTCGATGGCGTCATCATTTCGGAGGAAGGCTTTGGCAATCCGGATACCGATCTGATTATGAACTGCAAAAAGATTACGGCAGAGGGGATCAAGACGGTCATCATCACAGATGAGTATGCAGGCCGCGACGGCAAATCTCAGTCTCTCGCGGATGCACATGCTTCCGCAGACGCGGTTGTTACCGCCGGTAATGCCAATGAGGTGGTCATTCTTCCGAAACTTGACAAAGTTATCGGCACGCTGGATTATATCAATAAGATCGCAGGCGCCAGTGAGGAAACACTTCGTGAAGATGGTTCCCTGGAAGTAGAAATTCAGGTTATTACCGGTGCGACAAGTGAAGTCGGCTTTGGCTGCTTAAGTGCAAGATAACGGGCGGAAAGGAGGTTTGTAAGATGGCCAAAATTAAAGTTGTTCATTATATTAATCAGTTCTTCGCCCAGATCGGCGGCGAAGAAAAAGCGGATTATCCGGCCGAACTCCGCGTCGGAGAAATCATCGGCCCCGGCAGCGCCTTTGCGGCTGCGTTCGGCGATGAAGCGGAAATCGTTGCGACAATCGTCTGCGGCGACTCTTATTTTAATGAAAACATCGACAAGGCAAAGGCAGACATCCTTGAAATGGTAAAGAGCCAGAAACCGGATCTCTTCATTGCAGGCCCGGCCTTCAATGCCGGCCGGTACGGTGTTGCCTGCGGTACGATTACGGATGCCGTTCTGAATGAGCTGGGGATCCCTGCTCTTACCGGTATGTATGAGGAGAATCCCGGCGTTGACATGTTTGCTTCCAAGCTGTATATTGTTTCCACAAAGAACAGTGCAGCAGGCATGAGAGCAGCTGTTAAGAAGATGGCTCCCCTGGCCTTAAAGCTCGCCCGTCATGAGAAGATCGGAGCGTCCGTTGTGGAAGGGTATATCCCTACCGGCGTCCGTGTCAACTTCTTTGAAAAGGAACGCGGCGCAAAGCGTGCGGTCGACATGCTTCTTAAGAAGCTGGCGGACAAGCCGTTTGTCACAGAATATCCGATGCCTAATTTTGACCGTGTCGCGCCGAATCCTGCGGTAAAGGACATGGCTCATGCAAGGGTAGCACTGGTCACATCTGGCGGTATTGTTCCGAAGGGAAACCCGGATCATATCGAATCCTCCAGTGCCTCCCATTATGGGGAATACAATATTGCTGGGGTGGAAGCGCTCTCTTCAGCGACATACGAGACGGCCCACGGCGGCTACGACCCTGTTTATGCCAATGATGACCCGAACCGTGTTCTTCCTGTAGACGCTCTTCGTCAGTTGGAAAAGGAAGGTGTCATCGGCAAGCTGCACGAAAAATACTATTCCACGGTCGGAAACGGCACTGCAGTCGCCAGCGCCAAAGCATTTGCCGCGGAATTCTCACAAAAACTTCTGGAGGATCATGTTGACGCAGTCATATTGACCAGTACCTGAGGGACCTGTACTCGTTGCGGTGCAACGATGGTGAAAGAAATTGAAAGAGCTGGGATTCCGGTCGTTCATGTTTGTACAGTTACCCCGATCTCTATGACAGTCGGCGCCAACAGGATCGTTCCTGCGGTTGCGATCCCGCATCCGCTTGGCAATCCGAATCTTGATCACGAGGAGGAATTCAAGCTGCGCAAGAAGCTTGTTGAAAAGGCACTGAAGGCTCTTGAAACAGAGGTCGACGGACAGACGGTTTTTGAAGGATGATCGTTTCTCTGTAAATAGAATTGAACACTACGAAAAGCAGAAGCCGTTGTGCTTCTGCTTTTTACCAACTAAATTCATAGAATACATCAATAGCTGATGCAGCAGGATTTGCAGGAGGGTACAAATGGCACATGAGATTTTCACAGAAGCTTTGGGGATGATGGAAGAGCTCGTAAGGTGGAGAAGAGATCTGCATCAGATGCCGGAACTCGG
Source organism: uncultured Lachnospiraceae bacterium (assembly GCA_946537305.1). Lineage (GTDB taxonomy): Bacteria > Bacillota > Clostridia > Lachnospirales > Lachnospiraceae > UBA3305. The sequence continues at coordinate 10,047 of CAMNFR010000045.1, forward strand.
GCTGAAGCTCCCGCAGACGACGGCCTATATTCAGGATCGTCTGAAAGAAATGGGAATCGAGAGCACCTGCAGTGACAACAGCAATGTGGTAGCGCTGATCGGGAGCGGAGAACCCTGTTTCATGCTGCGCAGTGATATGGATGCGCTGCCCGTAGAAGAAAAATCCGGTGAACCGTTTTCGTCTACGAACGGATGTATGCATGCCTGTGGACATGATATGCATGCGGTCATTCTTTTAGGTGCCGCAAAAATGCTGAAAGCCCGTGAACCGGAGCTGAAAGGGACCATCAAGCTTCTTTTTCAGTCGGGAGAGGAGATCTTTGGCGGTGCGGTGGAAGCCATGAAGGAAGGTGTTCTGGAGAATCCGAAGGTAGAGGCTTCCTTTGCGGCGCATGTATTCGCAGCTCATCCCACCGGTCTTGTGGCATACGGAGACAAGGCACTTTCCTCTGCCTATGGCTTTCACATTGATATTACGGGAAAAGGTGCGCATGGTTCCACACCCGAAGCCGGTGTATCGCCGATCAATGCGGCGGTCCATATTTATCTTGGCCTGCAGGAACTGATTGCCCGTGAGGTTTCCGGTATGGATGAAGTAACGATGACCGTGGGACAGCTGCATGCAGGTGCTGCGGCCAATGTTATCCCGGAAAAGGCCTGGATGGAAGGAACGCTTCGGACCTTTAATAAAGAGACGGCAGAGTATCTGATCGGCCGCATTACAGAGATGGCCGTGAAGACGGCGGACGCCTACCGGGCAAAGGCAGAGGTCACGGCCCTGTACAATGTTCCTATGGTCAATAATGATCCGCAGCTGAATGCAGAATTTGTTGAATCGGTCCGGGAACTGGACGATAGTCTGGCGATTCGAAAAGCGCTCCATGTGATGGGATCGGAGGATTTTGCATTTATTACGGATGCAATACCGGCGGTCTATATGGCCCTTGGCGCAGGCGTGGAGGATCCGGCTCGTTGGAGGGCACAGCACAACCCGGAAATTGTTTTTAATGAGAAGGTTCTTCCGATCGGTGTGGCCGCTTACGTAAAGGTCGCCACAGATTATCTGACCAAACGAAGCAAAGGATGATGAAAGAGACTCTTTTTACTCACGATAAGGTGTTTTACAGGAGCCTGTTCAGCCTTCTGATCGTAGTGGCGCTGCAGAATATCATTGCCTACAGTGTAAACATGGCGGATAATATTATGCTGGGCGCGTACCGGCAGGAGGCTCTTTCCGGTGCGGCCGTGGTCAACCAGCTCTTTTTTATCGTGCAGCAGGCGACCATTGCCATCGGAGACGGTCTGATCGTGATCAGCTCCCAGTACTGGGGGCAGAAGCGCACGGGACCGATCCGTCAGGTGGCCGGGCAGGTGCTGCGGTACACGATAGCGGCCGGGGTGGGGCTGATTTTGATCTGCACGGTTTTCGGCGACTCTATTCTGCGGATCTTCACGTCCGATGAGGCTATTCTGCCGCATGCCCTCGCCTATCTGGGCATCATCAAATATACCTTTTTACTGTTCATGGTCACACAGGTCCTCCTGGCCGCGCTTCGCAGTGTGGAGACGGTGAAGATTGCCTTCGTGAATTCCTGTGTATCACTGGTGCTGAATATTGTGATCAACTCAACCCTGATCTACGGACGTTTCGGATTTCCGGAAATGGGTGTGACAGGCGCGGCGATCGGAACCATTACCTCCCGTACGGTGGAATTGCTGATCGTTCTGTTCTATCTGTGGAAAAAGGATGAGAAGCTGAAGCTATTCCGGGAGCCGGGACTGCGAAGCATTTCGCCGGAACTGAAGGCGGATTATTTAAAGAATGCCCGCCCCATCCTTGTGGGAGGACTGATCTGGTCGGTCTCCATTCCCTTGCAGACCGCTATCCTGGGGCATCTTTCTTCCGATGCCATCGCAGCGAATTCCGTGGCTACCACCTTTTATCAGTATATGAAGGTGATCGTTGTGGCGATGTCCTCTGTTTCCGCCGTGCTGATGGGCAAGTCGATCGGCGCCGGCAATCTGGCCCGGGTCCGTTCGGATGCCAGAAGTCTCTCGGTGATCGATCTTATGATCGGTATTCTGCTGGGAGCGGTTCTGTTCTTTACCCGAAAGCCGCTGCTGGCATACTATGCGCTGAATCCCGGTGCCTCAGCCCTGGCAGATCAATTGATCGTGATCATGAGCGCGGTAATGGTGGGCATGTCCTACCAGATGCCGGTCTCCGGCGGCGTGCTCAAGGGCAGCGGAGATTCTAAATTTACGATGAACATGAACCTGATCAGCACATGGCTGATCGTCACGCCGCTTTCCTTTGCGGCGGCTTTCTGGTGGAAGTGGCCGGTCGCCGCTGTGGTGATCTGCCTGCAGTCCGACCAGATCTTCAAGTGTCTGCCGGTCTTTCTGCGGTTCCGAAGCTATAAGTGGATCCACAGGTTGACAAGGTAAAAAACAGGCGGAAATCAAAGATCTCCCGGCACAGGTCCGCGCTGCGGTAATATTGGGTAGTAAACTACCCGGAAAGCTGTTATAATCCCATCATGAGAAAAATACTTTTTTACGGGGATTCCAATACCTATGGGTACGATCCTCGGGGCTTTGGCGGCGGCAGATACCCGGCCTCTGTCCGCTGGCCGGACCGTCTGAAGGCACTTGCCGGGGATGGTTGGGATATTCTGGTCAACGCCATGAACGGCCGTCAGATTCCGCAGGGGACTGCAATCCAACAGGTGCTGGAGATGATACGTATCGCTGCAGCGGATCAGGAAACGCTCTGGTTTGCCGTGATGCTGGGGACCAATGATCTGTTTTATATATCTTCGGATAACGCTTCGCTGGGGACAGCGCAGCGGATGGATGTTTTTCTGAAAGAGGTAAGGAAGGCCTTCCAGGATCTTCCGATCCTGCTGATCGCGCCGCCCAAAATTGGCAGACAGGAGAGCCGGGATCCGATGGAACGGCGGTATTTTCAGGAAAGCAGGCAGCTTGCGCGCTATTATCAGCTGCTGGCCCTGCAGCATAAGACATCTTTTGTCTCTGCCTGGGCATGGGATCTGTTGATTTCCTATGACGGCGTTCATTTAACAGAGGAAGCGAATCTTTTATTCGCGGAGAAGATGGAGCAGGTGCTGGCGGAACTGGCTGAAGAAGCGTAAACGGAGGAAATTACATGGAAGCGGTCATAATGATCGATATGCAGAACGGTTTTATTAACAAGGCGTCCTCGCTGTGTGTGCGGGACGCAGAGAAGACAGTGCCTGTCTGCGCGAAAGTCCTGTCCGAGGCCAGAGCGGCCGGAAAGATGGTCGTGATCGTGAACCGCAGGTACCGGGAGGATGGCGTGGATGTGGAAAAAACGCGGCAGGAGGTATGGGAGCGCGGAGGCCGCCCGCTGATGCCGGGCAGCACCGGAGCCATATCGGAGGAGAACCCTGCATCGCTGGCGCCGCAGGCGTCGGACTATGTGGTGATAAAGCCTCGTTTTTCTGCGTTCTTCCACACGGAGCTGGACCTGCTGCTTCGCCGGAAGCGGATAGAAAAGATTTATCTGATGGGGACCACGACCCCCAACTGTATCCGGACCACCTGCTATGACGGGCTCTCTCTGGATTATGACGTCGCCGTGATCGAGGATGCCTGTTCCTCCAATACGGATGAGATCCAGTGGGTCAACATGGAGGATATGAAACGAGTGGGGGCTAAGATCCTGTCTGCAGAGCAGGTGATCACATCGTGGAAAGCTGCCGGATCTGCCGCAGCTGGTGCGGCGCAGGAGCAGAAGGGATCGGAATCCTACGATCCTGTGGCAAAGCAGGTGGCCTGTGAGATGCTGCTGCGCGGATTGTCTCCGGATATGATCGCAGCCGCGACCGGCGTCCCGTACCCGGTGCTGATGGAACTGAAACGACAAATAGAAGATTAAAGGCAAGACGAGAGGGGCTGACCACATAGACAGGAGGACGTTTTTATGTCAAGATGTATTGCAGTGGTGAACAAGGGGCTGGATGATATCTGCCGGGAGATGATTTTGAAGACCGCAGCGGAGACCGGATTTGCGGTCGCGTTTTACGGAAGTGAAGCGGAGGCTGGGGAAGCGCTGTTGGAGGCGGAGATCATCTATGGCTATACGCCGCAGGCGGCAAAGAACTCAGATGCGTTGAAATGGCTGTGCCTGTCTTCCGCCGGGGCAGATGCGTTCTGCGTTCCGGGTGCGCTGAAGCATGAGGAGACCATCCTGACCAATTCCTCCGGCGCCTATGGGCTGACACTGGCAGAGCATACCATTATGCTGACGCTGATGGTGCTGCGCCGCATGCCGGAATTTGCGGCCGCTATGGCGGAACGTAAATGGCTTTCCCCTGTGCCGCAGGGTTCGATTAAAGACAGCCGTGTCACACTGCTTGGTGCCGGAGATATCGGAAGCTGCGTAGCCCGCAGACTGCGGCCCTTCGAGCCTGCCTGCATTACGGCGGTGAACCGGAGCGGACACAGCGAGGAGACTTGCTTTGATGCAGTCTTCCCGCAGAGCGAGCTGGAAAGGATTCTGCCGGAGACGGATATCCTGATCATGAGCCTGCCCTCCACGCCGGAGACCGTGGGCATTATGAATGCGCGCACGCTGGCTCTGCTGCCGGAGACGGCGGTCCTGGTCAATGTGGGCCGCGGCAATGCCATTGATGAGCCGGCGTTGATCGAGGCATTGAATACCGGCAAGCTGGCCGGCGCCGCCCTGGATGTGATGATGCATGAGCCGCTGCCGGCGGATGATCCGCTGTGGAACGCCAAAAACCTGCTGATGACGCCGCATGTGGCCGGAAATCTTACTGTGCCCTATACCCGTCACAAAAACACAGAGATGTTCTGTGAGGATCTTCGCCGCTACGCCGCCGGTGAGCCGCTGAAGTACGTGGTGAACCGTACGCTGCGGTATTAGGTTAACAGAATGAATGTGTGCCAGACGGCTGTGACGGAGGAACAAATGAAGTATCGGAATATCATATTTGACGTGGGAAATGTGCTGTTTGACTACCGGTGGCGGGATATGCTGACGGATGACTACGGCCTTTCCGTGGAGGAAATGGAACGGTTCGCTAAGCAGATTGTTTTTGATCCGCTATGGCCCGAACTGGACAAGGCGGACTATAGCTATCAAGAGGTAGTGGAGCTTTATGTTCAGAAATATCCTGCGGATGAAGATGTGATCCGCTGGTTTTTCGGCAACACGGAGATGATGCCGGTGGCAAGGCCCCGGGTGTGGGAACGGGTCCGTCAGCTGAAGGAGGCCGGTTTCAGGATCTACCTGCTCTCTAATTATTCAGAGGAAATGTTCCGGCGTCATACCACCGGGGCTGCATTTATGAATTATCTGGATGGACAGGTGGTGTCCTACGAAGTGCACCACATCAAGCCGGAGCCCGCGATCTATCACGATCTGTTTACCCGGTTCCAGCTTGCGCCGGAGGAATGCCTGTTCTTTGATGACAGACCGGAAAACGTGGAAGGGTCTGTGGCCTGCGGGATGGATGCGATCCGTGTGACCGGAGAGGAGCAGCTGCTTGGGGAACTGGACCGGATCCTGCAGGAACTGCAAGGGTAATCCTCCGGCGGGATGCAACCATTCTTTATGACCAGCGAATCATATTTTTCCAGCCGTGCAGGCTGACAGTCTCAAACCGTTTCTTGATCTCTTTGACCATTTTGTCCCCGGTGCGGGGGAGCACTTCATCGGCACAGGGCTCAGGCAGCCCGAATTTGATAAGATGATCTGCGCCAAGCTGTTCCATCAGACGGTGGATCATCCGGTCCCTGGTGGCGCCGGCGGCGTAGATGCGAAGAATGACCTCGCCCTCATCGCACCCGAAGGTGTCGAAATCCGTCCGGATCTTATCCGCGAAGGGCTGTGCCATCAGCGTCGTGCGAAAGGCCTGCATTTCCTCCTGTGTGCCCACGGTAACAAAATTCAGGATGTTCGTGCAGACATCCTGGTCGGTATGCACAAAGTTCCGGTACAAGGAGCCGCTCTTTCTTTGATATAAGCGCTTCATGGCCCCGTCCTTCATCTTGTGGTAATAGGCGACAAGCAGGTTATCTTCGATGGTGTTGACAAAATAACCGGTCCCGGAGCAGCGGAAAAAGGCCTCCATCTGTGTGCCGAGTTCATCATCCATTTTTTCGGCATGCAGATACGTGCGGCTGTCGATGTCGACCATAACGGCACCGTCCATGGCGATCACGGGATACGGCAGCTTAATACCGCTGACGGACTCCGTGACCATGGCAGGCGTCTCTTTGGTGATCACCGTGACCAGCGCCCCATCCCGGATCAGACGGTTCAGCTCCACCTTGGTATAGGGGGACATCTGATGTTTTTCGCCCGATACAATGGGGTCGATACCGGATATAAAGAGAATGTTTTTATTGCGGACCCGGGGCAGGTGCAGGGAATTCACAAAGATCCCCACGATTACGCCGATGAAGGTGTCCAGTACACGGTCAAATAGATAGATCCTCAGTCCGGTCCCGATCGCGTGGTTCATGGCAATGCTCAGAAAGACCACGGCCGAAAAATAAGCGCTGTCGGAGATCTTCAGAACCACGGTGGAATAGGTGACCGCACCTACACAGGCGCCAAGCAGTGCAAAGTGAAGGCCTTCGCTCACGCCTTCGTATCCGGTGGTCAGAAATTCCAGATACAGGACAGCAGCGCCCCACACTGCGCCGACCACCGTGCCGATCACGCGACGCTTTCCCAGGATCAGCATGTTTTCCGCATAGGGCTGGATGCACTGCAGTGCCGCGATCACCGAAAAGAAAGGGAGCCCGCGGCGGCCGCGCAGGTAATAGACGGCCATACAGGCCCAGGCAGCCAGCATGGAGCGGAGGATCCGCTGCCCCGGATGCGGTATAGATAAAAGCTTTTTCAATGGCAAATGATACACAACCTTTCCTGCCGGAATTCCGGCTCAGGAGGTAATTATAACACAAAAGAAGAGAAGAGGCCAGAAGAATGAAATTTTCATTGAATAAAGCGTATCTGTGGAACGGCACCCGTGAGGTGCCGGCACGTCGGCCGTCTCAGCCTGTTTTACCGGCAGCCTTTGAAGACAGTGATGATACCAGGGTCTACTGGCTGGCCGGCGCCGGGTTTTTGATCCACAGCCGGAGGACCAATATCCTGATCGATCCGGTGCTGTCCCTGCATCCGGATGATCCGGGGAAAAGCGAGGCAAACCTGCCGCTAAAGGTCATGCTTCCGCTGCGGGCAGAGGATGTGCCGGAAAACTGTACGGTATTGTACACTCATGTGGATAAAGATCATCTGGGGCCGCTGACGGCAAAGATCCTTGCGGAAAAGGGGATCCGCATGGTCGGCACGCTGGCGGTATTTGAAAAACTGGCGCGCCTGGGCGTGGCTCCGGCGCAGATCGATGTGCTGCGGATCTATGAGAAAATGACGGTGGGAGAGATTTCGGTGGAAGCGACGGCCGCAGATCATCCCTGGCAGCTGAAGGACATGAAACGGGGCGGGAGACCGTACCGGATGGGAGAGTGCTGCGGCTTTATTTTGACAGTTCCGGAAGGGCGCATGTTCTTCCCCGGGGATACCCGGCTGATGGAGGAGCATCTGCGGATCGAAAACATCGACCTGCTGGCTCTGGACGTTTCCACGGATGAATTTCATATCAATCATGTGTGCGGCCCGGTGCTGGCCAATCATTTCCCGGAAGCCGCGCTGCTGCCGTTCCACTACGGGACCTATGACTGCCCGGATATCAGCGCGCACGTGGGCGAGCCAGAAGAAGTCTACCCGGCGATAGAGAACGCCGGGCAGAGAGGTTTCATTGTGTCTCCGGGGGAATCGTTTGTGCTGAAATAGAAGGTAGGAATTGCTTCGACCTGACTTGAAACATAATCAAAGTCATAGTATGATTATGTCATATTTATGATCGGAGGCTTAAGAAATGGCGCAGAAAAAGATATTTGGAACCAATCTGGGGAACTGGCTGGTGCTGGAAAAATGGATGCAGCCGGGATTCTTCGCGGGGACCGGCGCGGAGGATGAGATCACGCTGTACCGTAAGCTTCCGAAGGAGGAATACCTTCCCAAGGTGAAGCAGCACCGGGATACGTATGTTACGGAAGAGGATTTTGCGGATATCGCAGCGCATGGCATGAACCTGGTGCGCATTCCGGTGCCGTATTTTATTTTTGGGGATCGGGAAGGCCTGCCCGGATGTGTGGAGTACCTGGATCTTGCCTTTGATTGGGCGGAAAAATACGGGCTGCAGATCCTGATCGACCTGCATACCGTGCCGGGCAGTCAGAATGGGTACGACAACGGCGGCCTGACAGGCGTCTGCAAGTGGTACAAAAATAAGGCGGAGGTAAAGTTCGCGCTTACCGTGCTGGAACGCCTTTCCGAGCGGTATGGGAAGCGGGAAGGCCTCTTTGGCATCGAGGTGCTGAATGAGCCCATCAGTTTTCTGGTGTGGATCACGTCCCCCAGCCGCACAAAGGCAGAGAATAAGGAGGAGGCCAAAGGCTCCTGGTATGTGCCGCTGCCCTTCCTGAAGAAATTCTATACGGCTGCCTACCGGAGGATCCGCAAGCATATGACAGCGGAGAAAGCGGTGGTCTTCCACGACGGATTCCGTCTGACAGCCTGGAATAAATTCTTCGATGAGAGCGGGATGGAAAACGTGTATCTGGATACACACACGTATATTTTCGCCATGGAGATGTTCGTGCCGATCCACAAGCCCTGGGTCTACCGGCAGTACCTGAATATCAACCGCCGGCAGCTGAGGGATGTCAACAAACACATCCCGGTGATCACCGGTGAATGGTGCCTGAGCAACCGGTATGCGGTCGGCGCGCTTACGGAAGAGGAAAAGGCAGCCCGGTTCCGCGAGATCGCGAAAATTCAGATGGATGTCTGGAATGAAGGCGCGGGATCGATCTACTGGAATTATCAGTTGCTCCGTGACAGGACGGCACCGTTTGATGAAGACTGGAAGGAAAGCTGGGACCTGACCCGCTGCTGGGAAAAGGGATACATGATCTAAAAAGACATTTTTTGTATCGGGGCGGCATAAATAACCGCTCCGTTACATTTATAGGGATTCTTTCTCTTGCAAAGTGTTCGTTTCTCGTGTAGAATAAACACTGCTTCGCATTAAAGCAAGAAAGAAGGAGTAAAAGTATGAATCAGGAAAGAGAAAAACTGGGCAGCCGCCTGGGATTTATTTTGCTCAGTGCGGGCTGTGCCATCGGCTGCGGTAATATCTGGAAATTCCCGTGGATGACGGGGCAGTACGGCGGAGGCGGATTCGTTCTGGTATATGCGTTCTGCCTGGTGCTGCTGGGACTGCCGGCCATGACCATGGAATTTGCCATCGGACGCGCGGCACAGGCGAGCCCGGTAAAGATGTATCAGAAGCTGGAGCGCCCCGGACAGAAGTGGCACATCCACGGAATATTCGCTCTGCTGGGCAATATTGCGCTGATGGCCTTCTACACCGTGGTGACCGGATGGATGATCTATTTCTTTGTCATGTTCCTGGCAGGAAAGAGTCAGGGTCTGGGCTTTGTAGGAATGATCACCAATCCCACGGTCAATGTGATCTATCTGCTGGTTGCTGTGGCTGGCGGCTTTGGCGTGCTCTGCTTTGATCTGCAGGGCGGCCTGGAGCGTGTGACCAAATACATGATGACGGCACTGTTCGTGCTGATGCTGGTGCTAGCCGTACACAGCGGCTTGCTTTCCGGCGCGAAGGAGGGTCTGTCCTTCTATCTGATCCCCGATTTTTCCAAGATCAACGGTTCCGTGGTGGTGGCGGCCATGAATCAGGCATTCTTCACCCTGTCTGTCGGCATCGGTTCCATGGCGATCTTCGGAAGCTACATCGATAAGGATCGTTCCCTGATGGGAGAGTCTCTGAACGTTATTCTGCTGGATACCTTTGTGGCCATTATGGCGGGCTTTATTATTTTCCCTGCCTGCTATACCTATAACATCGAGCCCGGAGCCGGCCCTTCCCTGCTGTTCGATACCATGGCTACCGTGTTCAACAACATGGCGGGCGGAAGACTGTGGGGCACCCTGTTCTTCCTGTTCATGGTATTTGCGGCCTTCTCCACCGAGCTGGCGGTATTTGAGAACATTCTGGCGTGTGTAAGAGAGCTGACCGGCTTCTCCCGCCCGAAGGGCTGCCTGGTCTGCGGCATCGGCATCTTCCTGCTGTCGCTGACAACGGCACTGGGCTACAGCGTCCTTCATTTCCAGCCGTTCGCGGAAGGATCTGCCTGGCTGGATTTCTGGGATTTCATCGTCAGCACCAACTTGCTGCCGCTCGGCGCCATGATCTTCTCCATCTTCTGCAGCTATAACATCGGATGGGGATGGGATGCCTTTGTCGCGGAAGCAAACGAAGGAAAAGGACTGAAGGTCCAGCCCTGGATGAAACCAATCTTCAAATACTTCGTCCCCGGCTGTGTAATTGTCCTGTACATCTATGGATTGATCACTTTCCCTTGGAGGTAAGAGAAAAGCGCCTGCGTAATGGCGGGGCGTCATAAAACAGTAAATGATTAAGAATTGAAAAAAGATGGGAAGGCGTGGCTTTGAGTCACGCCTTTTCACTTG
>CAMNFR010000046.1 GCA_946537305.1 uncultured Lachnospiraceae bacterium
AAATGTTCCGCAAGCTGATGTAATGATGCAAGGGTCTGAAGACCACGTAAAAAAGAAGACAGGGTACCCTGTCTTCTTTTTAAAAATAGTTATGAAAAAACTGCCTTTGTATGCCATAGTAGCATATCAGAGGCAGTCATCTTGTCTTGCTGTTGTGGTCTTTGTATTTTTCGTGTCGTTGGATTTTTGGACCGGTCCCTAAGCTCCGGGATCGAAGTCTTATCAGGAGGTCTGACCTGCCAGCCGTACATACAGTGTATGCAGCCCGCAGTTCCAGCAGAGGACCATGGCAAGAACGGCGCCAAGGCCGGCTTGTGCGATCTCATAGGGCAGCTTGATCATAGCGATCTCAGGGGTAGCGTAGATAAACGCTTTGCCCAGGGTGTATCCGGTCACCATGATCACAGCGCCGATGGCTACGGCAATGCCGGATGCCGCTTTGCGATATCTGGCCGGTGCCCGGTGAGAAATATAGGAAATAACCGCTGCCTGCAGCCCGTGCGTGACCAGCGATACGAACATGGGCAGCGGGTAGAAGATCAGATCTCCCAGAAAAGATCCGATACCGCCCACCACAAAGGCATGGAAAGGATCCAGAAGAAGGGCTGCCAGGCAGATTACCGCGTCACACAGATACAGATGCCCTCCGGGAACAGGAATACCAAAAGATGACATGGCGATATTCAGCGCCATCAGCGCGGCAGTAATCGTCAGACGATAGGTCTGCGTATGGTTGCGGTCAGCCATGATGATTCCTCCTTTCCAGATGTCTGTTCGAATAAAGTCGTTTTTCTTTACATCTGTTTTAAAATAAGATACAATAGTTCTGGACATACAGAAATAACCAGAACGGGAGAAAAATATAAGACCAGATGAATATAGAAATTACAAGAGATGTAACAGAACCTGTCTATCTGCAGTTATACCGGCAGCTGGCACAGGATATTGCAGAGGGCGTATACCCGGCGGGCAGCCGTCTTCCCTCTAAACGGACGATCGCAGAGGAGAGCGGTGTCAGCGTGATCACGGTGGAGCATGCGATCGAGCTTCTCTGTGAAGAGGGATATGCGGAAAGCCGGGAGAGAAGCGGCACCTTTGTGATCTATCGGGATGAGGATTTCCTTGCATCGGGAAGAAAGAACTCGCCGGAAGAGTGGAGGCCCGGAGGTCCCGCGCATATATTACCGTCTGCAAAGCCGGCGGCCGCCGTATCTCACCCGGATTTTGAATTTCCTTATTCCGTGCTGGCGCGTACCATGCGAAGGGTGCTGTCCGATTACGAGGAGCGTATCCTTGTAAAATCGCCCAATCATGGCTGCGAGGAGCTGCGGCAGGAGATCTGCCGCTATCTGGCGCGCAGCAAGGGGATTCATGTGGATCCGTCGCAGGTGATCATAGGGTCCGGCGCGGAATATTTATACGGATTGATCATTCAGCTTCTCGGGGAGGACAAAATCTATGGCATAGAGGAACCCTCCTACCGGAAGATCCGACTGGTCTATGAGACCATGGGAGCCCGCTGTGAGGGACTGCCGCTGCGGCAGGACGGCGTGGATTCCCGTGCGTTGGAGCAGACCGCAGCGCAGGTGCTGCACGTGACGCCGTTCCATAGCTTTCCCAGCGGCATCAGTGCGGATGTCTCCAAGAAAAAGGAATACTTGCGGTGGGCATCCCGCAGGCAGGCTGTACTGATCGAAGATAATTATGATTCAGAGCTGACCGTCTCCAAGAAGGCGGAGGAGCCGCTGTTTTCCATGGACAGGGAGGGGCGGGTGATCTATCTGAATACCTTTTCCAAGACCATAGCGCCCTCCATGCGGATCGGATATATGATCCTGCCGATGGGCATGGTGGAGGAATTCCGGGAAAAGCTGGGCTTTTATTCGTGCACGGTCCCGGTCTTTGAACAGTATGTGCTGGCAGAGCTCCTGAAAAGCGGAGACTTTGAGCGGCATATCAACCGCGTGAGACGAAAAAGGCGGCAGACCGCCCGGGAAAAGGACCGCGGCCAGCCGTAATTAATTGACTTTTTATAAGAATTGCGATACAATAAACCTATATGGGGCCCTGCCCTAAATATCATCAAAACGAGGAGGAAACGTTATGGACGGTGGAAGTAGTAACGGCACATCGGCTGGCCGAAGTTTGTGGAACTGCTGCCATATCGCAGAGGTTTCCGCATATCTGCTCATGCCGTGACCACCGGGGCCTGCCCCGGCAGTTGCCGCATCCTGAATAACTTTGGCATGCCGCTGCGCCGGACATCCGTAACGATGAAAACGCAATGGCAGAGCATCAAGTGACCATCGAGGGCATGCTTCTAAAGCTGCTCGATGAAAAAAAGTATTCCACGATCAAAGACATGTTAATCACCATGAACCCGGCGGATATTGCCGCCGTGTTCGAAGAAGTAGACGAGGAGCGCACGCCCCTCTTATTCCGTCTGCTTCCAAAAGGGGCCGCGGCAGAAAGCTTTGCCGAAATGGACCCCGAGATCCAGCAGCATCTGATCCAGAGCTTTTCCGACCATGAGCTGAAGGAAATCGTGGAGGAGTTGTACGTGGATGACGCAGCGGACCTGGTGGAGGAAATGCCGGCCAATGTGGTTAAGCGCATTCTGGCGCAGGCAGATCCGCAGATGCGAAAGGAGATCAACCAGATCCTCCAGTATCCGGAAAATTCCGCCGGTTCCATCATGACCACGGAATATGTTTCCCTGAAGCCGACCATGACCGTAGGAGAGGCGATCAACCATATCCGCCGCACCGGTCTGGATCGGGAGACCATCTATACCTGTTATGTGACGCACATGCGCCGCATCCTGGGTTATGTGACGGTCAAGGACCTGCTGCTGACCTCGGACGATGATCGCCCGGTCACGGAGATCATGGATGAGAACGTGATCTGCGTGCACACCCTGGACGACCAGGAAGAGGTGGCACAGATGCTGTCCAAATATAACTTCCTGGCGCTGCCCGTGGTGGATAAGGACGAGCGCATGGTCGGTATCGTGACCTTCGATGACGCCATGGATATCATGGAAGAGGAGGCCACGGAGGATATCGAGATCATGGCCGGTATGACGCCCTCGGACAAGACCTACCTGCGGTCTAATACCAGGGAACTGTACCTGCACCGTATCCCCTGGCTGCTGCTTTTAATGATCTCTGCGACTTTTACGGGCATGATCATCACCGGCTTTGAGGAAGCACTGGCGGCCCAGGTGGCGCTGACCGCATTCATCCCCATGCTGATGGATACGGGCGGTAATTCCGGATCCCAGGCTTCGGTGACCGTGATCCGTGCTCTCTCCCTGGGGGAGTTGGATTTTGAAGACCTGCTGATGGTGGTCTGGAAGGAGATCCGCGTGGCGGTATTCTGCGGTTTGTCGCTGGCGGGTGCCTGCTTTGTAAAGGTGATGCTGGTCGACCGCATGCTGATGGGCAACGCCGCCGTCACCATTCCGGTGGCCATGGTCGTCTGCATGACCGTCTGTCTGACCGTGATGGTTGCTAAGGTCATCGGCTGCACCCTTCCGATGTGTGCAAAGAAGCTTGGCGCTGATCCGGCCGTTATGGCCAGCCCCTTCATTACGACCATTGTGGATGCACTTTCACTGCTGATCTATTTCGGCATTGCGCGGGCACTGCTTTTTTAGACCGCTTGTAACGTAGAGGACTACGTGGTATAATACATTTGTCCCGGCATACGGTGCTGCGGACAGATAGGAGGATTCTTATGAGCAAGGTAAATGATTTTCTGAGTGCAGCGGGCGTATTCTTCCTGGCGACGACCGACGGTGATCAGCCGAAAGTCCGCCCCCTGGGTGCCCATATGGAAATGGACGGCAAGGTCATCTTTGGCGTCGGCGATTTTAAAGAGGTATATCGTCAGCTGGCAGCCAATCCCAAAACCGAGATCGTAGCGGCTAAGAGCGATGGGCACTGGATGCGCTACACCGGTAAGGCTGTCTTTGAGACGGACCCGAAATATGCGGAGGCCATGCTGGACGGTGCCCCTCATCTGAGAAATATCTATAATGATGAAACAGGTCATAAGATGATGTGCTTCCATCTGGAGGATGCCACGGCTGTGGATATCGCCGTGATGGGAGAAGGAGAGAATCTGCTGTAAGGCATTACGAACAGGAATCACAGAGGAGAAACTTGCAATAAACGTGTGGAGAAACACTTTATTGCAAGTTTCTCTTTTTTTATTGCAAGTTTTGTGATAATATAAGAAATGGAAAAGTCACATGGAGGACGGTATTCTGCTCTGTGATGAGAAAGGAGCTGGATATGAAGTTTACCGAAGAAAAAAAAGAAGCAATCCGGCAATATATTCTGGAAAAGATTGATCAAAGTGCTGAGAATCTGGTGAAACATGTCTCTGAATCGCTCGATTTGAATGATAGTACCGTACACAGATATCTGCAGGAGATGCAGCGGAATGGCCTGATACGGAGAGTGAAACGGGGAGAATATCAACTGGTAAAAAATCGGTGGGAACATATATTGCGGAGATCTTCCGGCGAGCTTGATTCGGATTTGTATGCGTTTACTGCTTACCTGAAACCGCATCTTCAATCATTTGAAGCAAATGTCCAGGCAATCTGGGGATATGTGATCTCAGAAATGGTTAATAATATTATAGATCATTCTGAAGCAGAGCAGGCAATCATGACAATCGAACAGGATGCGCTTCATACTACGGTGATGCTGCAGGATAACGGGATTGGCATCTTTCGAAAAATATGTGATCACTTTCACTTTGTATCTGCGGACGATGCGATCCTTGAACTCTTGAAGGGAAAGCTTACAACCGATGCAAAGCATCATTCCGGAGAGGGTATTTTCTTCAGTTCCCGTATGATGGACCGTTTTTTTATTATCTCTGAGGGAGCGGTGTTTTCCTGCAATACATTTGACGAAGACAGGATGTTTAAGCTGCCACCCGGCAGCGGACGGGGAACAATGATATGGATGTCTCTGGCCAATAACAGCAAAAAAACACCGCAGAGCATTTTTGATCAATATGCAGATATCAGCGGGGGCTTTACCAGAACTGCCATACCGCTTCATCAGGTGTTTGATTCCCCGCCTGTATCGCGCTCGCAGGCAAAGCGTCTGGAATACAGATTAGAAGAGTTTGAAGAGATAACGCTGGATTTTGCCGGTTTGGAATGGATGGGGCAGGGGTTTGCACATCAATTGTTTGTTGTATTTGCCGGCGAGCATCCGAATATTCGCTTAAATCCGGTAAATATGGTTCCTGCCGTGGAGAAGATGTATTATCATGTAATTGCATGACAGAAAGCTTCTTAACAAACCCCATTGCGTCTGCTACAATAGAGGAAATGTCCTGCGAATTCGGAAGATGAAAAAGGAGACAATATGCAACAGAAAAGATGGCTGGCATGGATAATGGTGATACTCATGGTACTTGGCGGAGGAATTCCCGTCAGGAACGTTCAGGCGGCTTCTCCGAAGATCAGCAAGACTTCTATCACGCTGAAGAAGGGGAAAAGCAAGACCCTGAAAATGAAGAATATCGGAAAAAAGACGGTGGTCTGGGGGACTGCTGATAAAAAAATCGCCACGGTCAGCCAGAAGGGGAAGGTGAAGGCGAAACGTGCGGGCGAGACCGTGATTACGGCGATCGTTTCCGGAAGTGCCTACACCTGTCGGGTGAAGGTGACCGATCCGAAGGCGGATAATACGGAAAAGACACCGGCGAAAACAGAACCGGCAGAGACGGAGCCGACGGAGACAAAGGCACAGGAGACAAGTCCGCAGGAAACGCCGGAGACACCGGAGACACCTGGGGAGTCCTCTGCGGAGGAGAGCAGCCCGCAGCCGGAAGGAACACTGGATCCTGAAAAGGATATTGTCTCCGGGCTAACGATTTCTAATAAGACAGAGCAGGCGCTGGAGATCCGTTGGGCACCACTTCCCGGCGCGGAAGGGTACCGCGTGCGATACAGCACCAGCAAATCCATGAAGAAGGCGAAGAGCAAAAACACAGCGGAGACTTCCATCACCCTTTCTCCCTTAACGGTACATCAAAAATATTATGTGATGGTGGAAGCGTGGGCGAATCAGAACGGCGAAAAAGTCTGGACCGCTCCATGCGATGCTAAGAGCAAAGAGGTGACGGGCATTTTGGTGTGCATAGATCCCGGACATCAGCTGCATGCCAATAATGGAAAGGAACCGGTCGGTCCGGGCTCCAAGACGTTAAAAAAGAAGGTTAGTTCCGGAACAGCAGGGAAGTGGTCAAAGCTCTCAGAGTATGAACTCAATCTGATTGTGTCCTTGCAGCTCCGGACGGAACTGCAAAAACGGGGATATCAGGTCCTCATGACTCGTACCAAGCACAAGGTGAATATTACAAATAAAGAACGCGCACTGATCGCTAACAAGGCGAAGGTGGACATCATGATTCGCATTCACGCCAACGGCTCGGAGACCTCGTCAAAACGGGGAGCGTTCACCATCTGCTGTACGAAAAAGAATCCATACTATGCAAAAAAGAACTATAAAAAAAGCAAACGGCTGGCTAAGCAGGTACTGAAGTATTTCGTGAAGTCAACCGGAGCCAAAAAGCAGAAAATCTGGGAGACAGATACGATGACCGGCCTGAACTGGAGCAAGGTCCCCGCTATTATTCTGGAAATGGGAGAGATGAATAATAAAAAAGAGGATCTGCAGATGGCAAGCAAAAAGTATCAGAAAAAGATGGTGAAGGGTATTTCGGACGGCGTAGATGCTTACTTTAAAAAGAAATAGAGAAGGTGCGAAAAAACATGGCAGCAAAAAGCAGACCGGCACAGGTCTTTATCAGTTACAAGGCAGAGGAATATGAAGTGGCTGACTGGGTGCGCCAGACCCTGGAGCAGAATGATATATCTTGCTGGATGGCGCCGGCCAGCATTCCGGGCGGCTCCAGCTATGCGGTGGAAATTCCGCAGGCTATCCGAGGATGTCAGGTGTTCGTGCTGATCCTTTCCCGGCAGTCGCAGGAATCCAAATGGGTGCCGAAGGAGATTGACCAGGCCATCAACGCAAACAAGACCATCATGCCCTTCATGCTGGAAAACTGCGAGCTGAAGGATGATTTTAATTTCTATCTCTCCAACGTGCAGCGCTACGCCGCCTATGAAAACAAGGCCCGCGCCATGGAGAAGATGCTGCGGGAAATCCGCGCGCTGCTGGATGCGAAAGAGGCCAATGAGGCCGATGAAACAGATGAAGGAGCGGAAGCGGGGACGCCGGCGGCAGAGCAGAAAGAAAGCTTGGGGACAAAGCCGGCAGAGGCGCCGCAGACTGTTTCAGAAGCGAAGACTGTCCCGGAGACAAAGAAGATAAAAAAGAAACCCGTAGGAAAGTTCGGGAAGAAAAAGCCGGCGGCCCCGAAAAACGGTACGTCCACGCCTCGTTTTAACGCCATAAATATTTTGAAAATACTGGCCGGAATTATCTTGGCTGTAACGGCTCTGATATTTGTCGTGATTCAAATGAACAAGGTGACGATTGCCGGCACGGAGTACAAAAGGAAAGATCGTACGGTCTACCTGAGCGAAAAGGAACTGACAGCGGAAGATATCAAAGCTTTTACAAAATTTAAGGAGCTTTCCTCGGTGACGTTGAAAAAGTGTACCATACAGGCGGAGGATATCAGTGCTCTGCTGCCGGAGACGGTGTATTCTTTGGAAATCAGTGAGTGCGGCCTGAGTGATGCGCAGTGGAAGACGTTGCCCCTGGCCGGAAGCAGTCTGACGACCCTGCGGGTGAACGGCAATCCTGAAATCACATCGCTGGACGCGCTTATGGGCGTATCTGAAAAATTGAGAACGCTGAATATCAGTGACACCGGTATCCGGGATATCAGTATTCTTTCTTCCTTCCCTGAGCTCACGAATTTCTATGGGGACGGTCTGGGCATCGCGGATCTTACGCCGCTGTCTTCGTGCGAAAAACTTGAGAAATTATGTGCCGACCGGAATGAGATCGCGGATCTTGCACCGCTCACGGCCTGCACCCGCCTGACTTCGGTGCATGTGAATGCCAACCATCTGCGCAGCCTTTCCGGGTTGGAAAACGCCCTGAAGCTGGAGGAAATCGAGGCGGCAGAGAATGAGATCACGGATATCAATGGGCTGACGAACGCCACTTTGCTTTCGCGGGTGGATCTGGCGGAGAACGACATTGAGGATATTTCCCTGCTTGGGAAATCCGCTGCCACACTGAAGAACTGTTATCTGCAGGGCAACGGCCTGGAGAGCATAGATGTCTTTAGCACCTGCACTGGTCTGGAATATCTGAACCTCGATCGCACGTATATTACCTCCCTTGCGCCGCTTGCTGTCTGTACACAGTTGAAGGGATTATCCGCAGCGGGCAATCTGCTGACGGATACGGCGGGAATCAGCGGGATCAAAGGCCTGACATATCTGGATCTTTCGGACAACCAGCTGACAGAGGTAAAGCTTGGCATGGAGGGAGAGAACCGAATCACCCTCAAGCTGGCCGGCACGGAGGCGGACAGTCCTTCCTGGCCGTCGGGAGCCTCTTTCCGCTGGCTGGATCTGCGCGGATGCAGCCTGAACGATCCGTCAATTCTTTATTCGACCCCGGCACAGGAACTGGTCATCGATTACAGGGCGGATCTTAACTGGAACAAGCTGAAAGAGACTGTCGGCAATAAGTGTTATCTGATTGATGTTCCGCAGGATCAGCAGGTAGCCGTGCAGGAGGCGCTGGGAAGCGGACGTGCGCAATTTGTCACAGCAGAGGAAGCATCGGGCATACAGGATGCTGCTCCGCAGGACGTAACAGGATACAGCAGGATGCTGCAGGAGAAGGAGTAATGAGCACAAAGATTTCAGCGGTTGCCGCCGCGGCACAGGCTTCGGCTACGTCCCTGATGTTTGCCCGTGTGGCAGAGATGCGCCGCGCCGGCGTTCCGGTGATCAGCATGAATGTGGGCGAGCCGGATACAGACACGCCGCAGCACGTGAAGGAGGCGGGCATCGCCGCTATTCGCGAAAATTTCACCAAATATACGCCGGTGAACGGTATCCCGGAGCTGCGGGAGCTGATCGCTCGCAAGATGGCAAGGGAGAATCTGATCCAGTACGGAACGGAGGAGATCACTGTTTCCGTGGGCGCCAAACAGGCACTGACGGCGGCACTTTTTGCCATCTGCGATCCCGGGGATGAGGTCATCCTGCCGGTGCCCTGCTATGTCAGTTATGCGGAGATGGTCCGCATGACCGGCGCCATGCCGGTGTTCGTGCCCAAGCTGTCGGATTATCAGCTGGATGTGGCGGCCATACGGCAGTCGGTCACAGAAAATACGAAGGCTATTATTCTTTGTACACCGAATAATCCTACCGGCGCGGTATACCGGGAGGATTCGCTTCGCGCGCTGGCAGCTCTGGCGGTGGAGCGCGATTTCTTTGTGATCGCGGATGAGGTCTACGAAAAGATCGTATATGACGGGCAGCGTCATTTTTCCATCGCATCGGTTTCTCCGCAGGTGCGGGACCGCGTGATCACGGTGAATGCCTTTTCCAAGACCTATTCCATGACCGGCTGGCGCCTGGGCTATGCCTGCGGCAGAGCAGACGTTATTTCGGCCATGAACAAATATATGTCCCAGACGACCACGGCGCCTTCCGCCATCTCCCAGAAGGCAGCGCTGGCGGCGCTCACCGGTCCGCAGGATGATACGGAGAAAATGGTCCGGCGGCTGGCAAAGCGCAGGGATTACGCGATGATGCGTCTGCGCCAGATCCCGGGGGTCATCTGCCCGGAGGCACAGGGAGCCTTCTATCTGTTTTTTGATATCTCCGCCTGTCTTGGCAAATCTGTGAACGACAGTCTAATCGAGACAGACACCGATCTGTGCATGTATCTGCTGAATGAGTATCACGTGGCGGTCATGCCCGGAAGCGCCTATTTCCAGGAAGGGCATGTCCGGATTTCCTATTCCATGCCCATGGAATCACTTTCCCGCGCTATGGATGCGCTGGAAGAGGGAATCGGCAGCCTGATGAGCGGAGTACAGGCAGAACCGGACCTGCATGACTGGCGGGAAAATGTGCGCGTGTATGAGCAGGCGCTGTCGGACCGGCAGGAGCGCGTGACGGATCCCCGTGTTGTCTACCAGGGGGAACCTGGTTCCTACAGCGAAATGGCAGCCATCCGCTTTTTCGGGGAGAATGTGAAAGCGGAGGGGAAGTCCTGGTTCGATGATGTGTTTGCGGCACTCCGGGACGGAGAGGCGGATTATGCGGTGGTCCCCATTGAAAATTCCTCCACCGGCGCCATCCGTCAGGTCTATGATCTGCTGACCGAAAACGAATGCTACATGGTGGGAGAGACCACGGTGAAGATCAGCCATCACCTGATCGGCCTGCCGGGGACCGAACTTTCACAGATCCGCCGGGTCTATTCTCATGAACAGGGGCTGTTCCAGTGCGAGCATTTCCTGTCCGGCTTTGACTGGAAGCGGATCCCGCAGGAGGATACGGCCGGCAGCGCCAGGATGGTGGCGCAGCAAAAGGACCCGGCCAATGCAGCCATCTGCTCCTCCCGCGCGGCAGACCTGTACGGGCTGGCCATCCTGGCGGAAAATATCAGCTCAAATGCCAATAATACCACGCGCTTTGTGGTGGTCGCACCGCGCATGGAACTTCCGGAAGGGCGGGATAAGATCTGCATTGCCATCACCACGGCGCACCACTCCGGATCTCTGCACGAAATCCTGACCATCTTTGCCCGTCACGGGCTGAACCTGGTCAAGCTGGAATCCCGCCCCATTCAGGGGAAGAACTGGGAGTACATGTTCTTTATCGAATTTACCGGGGATCTGCTGGCAAACGGCATGGATGAGGTCATGGGTGAACTGGCAAAAAGTGCTTATGATATCCGGGTGTTCGGGAACTTCCGGAGCAACCTTTAATTGTGTATGGATGTAAAGGTAGTGTTGACAAACCAGAGCACCTATTTGTACAATGACTAAAACGAATAACAGGAGGTCGTCATGGAACGTTATTTTGGAGAAAAAACGCCGAAGCTGGGCTTTGGACTGATGCGTCTGCCGATGCTGGGCGAGGAAATTGATATTGAACAGACTAAAAAAATGGTGGATATGTTCATGGAAGCCGGACAGACCTATTTTGATACGGCTTATGTATACGGCAAGGACGGTGCGTCCGAAAAAGCTATAAAAAAGGCACTGGTGGACCGTTATACCCGGGAGAGTTTTACGCTCGCCACCAAGCTGAATGCCTGGCTGAGATGTGACAGTGAGGAAGAGGCAAAGCAGCAGTTCTACACCAGCCTGGAGCGGACCGGCGCCGGCTATTTCGATTATTATCTGCTTCATGCGCTGGAAGAGGATAATTATGAGAAATATGACGGGTTCCACCTGTGGGATTTCCTGAAGGAACTGAAGGAAAAAGGACTGGTCCGTCACGCGGGCTTTTCTTTCCACGGGAAACCGGAGCTGCTGGACCGCCTGCTGACGGAGCATCCGGATATGGAATTTGTGCAGCTGCAGCTGAACTATGCGGACTGGGAGAATCCCGACGTATGTTCGCGCGCCTGCTATGAGATGGCCAGAAAGCACGGGAAATCCGTGGTGGTCATGGAACCGGTCAAGGGCGGCACCCTGGCGAATCCCCCGGAAAGCGTGGCGGCGCCCCTGAAGGCAGCAAATCCGAATGCATCCCTGGCATCCTGGGCCATCCGTTATGTAGCTTCGCTGGACGGCATTCTGACCGTGCTCTCCGGCATGTCCAATGTGGAACAGATGGCGGATAATCTTTCTTATATGAAAGAGTTCAAGCCGCTCTCCGCGGAGGAGCAGGAGGCGGTAAAACGCGCGCAGGAGGAGCTGGCGAAGATCGACCAGATCCCTTGTACGGGCTGCCGATACTGTACCGAGGGATGTCCTCTGCAGATCCCGATCCCGGATATCTTTTCTGCCCGCAACCGTCAGACGGTCTGGGGACAGGAAGAGCAGGCCCGCAAGAATTACGCTGAAGCGACAAAAGAAAAGGGCAAGGCCTCTGACTGCATTCAGTGCGGGCAGTGTGAGGCAGCCTGCCCTCAGCAAATCCCTGTCATTACAAGACTGCAGGAGTGTGCGGCGAATCTTGAATAAGGAATATCACGCTGAAAAATGGGGATCGAATAGAATTGAAGCAGATCATTGCATGTGATCCCGACGGTTTGGTGCCCTGATGCAATAAAGTATAAAAAGCGACGAGGCGCGGAGGGCTTATGCCTTCCACGCCTCGATTTCTTCTGTCAGCCAGTCGATCCACGCATCAAATCCCTCTCCGGTCTTGGCGGAGACGAAGAAGATCTTCGCCTGGGGGTTGCGGGCATGAATCCGTTTTACCACCGCGTCATCATCAAACGGGAAATAGGCGCGGGTATCGATCTTATTGATCAGCACACAGTGGCAGACCTCGAACATCAGCGGATATTTCAGGGGTTTGTCGTCCCCCTCCGGGATGGAAAGGATCTCCACATTGCGGGAGGCGCCGGTGTCTGTTTCGGCGGGACAGACCAGATTTCCCACATTTTCCAGGACCAGAAGATCCAGGTCAGCAGTGCCGAATTCCTCGATGGCCTGCTTGGTCATGGCAGCGTCCATGGCGCATTCTCCGCCGGTGTGGACCTGAATGGAACGGATGCCGGCGGCAGCCATTTTCTCTGCGTCCACCGATGCGTCGATATCCGCCTCCATGACGCCGATACGGTACTTTTCCTTCAGCGCGGCGGCCGTGCGCAGCAGCGTGGTGGTCTTTCCTGCACCGGGAGAGGCCATTAGATTGATCATAAAGGTCTTTTCTTCTTTATTCCTGCGGCGGACCTCCTCCGCGATTTTATCGTTCAGGGCAAAAATGCTCTGATGTACGTCGATGATCTTAATTTCTCCCATGATATTACCTCCAGAGGGTGCCCTGCCTTAGGCAAGCCAGCCCTGTACTTCTTTCTTCAGCCATTCTGTCCAAACATCCATCCCCTCGCCGGTGGCGGCAGAAATGGCAAAGACCGGAACAGAAGGGTTGCGCATCTGAATATATTCCCGGCAGCGGTCAAAATCAAAGTCGAAGACCGGTGCCGCGTCGATCTTGTTGATCAGTACCACGTGGGCCTTTTCGAACATCAGCGGATATTTCAGGGGTTTATCGTCGCCTTCCGGGACGGAGAGGATGACGGCGTTCTTGACGGCGCCGGTATCAAACTCTGCCGGGCACACCAGATTGCCCACATTTTCCAGGATCACCAGGTCCAGGTCCTCCGTGCCCAGGGCGCGCATGCCCTGACGGGACATGTCCGCATCCAGATGGCACATGCCGCCGGTGTGAAGCTGCACGGCGGGAACGCCGGCCTGCTCCCGGATGGTAACGGCGTCCACGTCTGAATCGATATCCGCCTCCATCACGCCGATGCGTAGGTCGTCCTTCAGGCGGGCAATGGTGCCGAGAAGCGTGGTGGTCTTCCCCGCGCCGGGAGAGGACATAACGTTCAGATAATAGGTGCCGTCCTTTTTCAACTCTCCGCGCAGCACCTCCGCGTCCGCGTCGTTGTTTTCCAGGATCGTTTCTTTCAGATCGATAATTGGTACTTTAGCCATGGCATCTCCTTTATGATACATCGGGGGAAGCGCCGAAGAGTTTTGGGGCGCTTCATCACAAAATAAGAAAAAGCCCTTGGAGACCAAGGGCTTTTACCAGCGGCTGATGGGAATCGAACCCACCTCCCAAGCTTGGGAAGCTTGTATTCTACCGATGAACTACAGCCGCGTACCGAATTATTATAGCACAGAATCTTGCAAAAGCAAGAACTTTTTTATTTCTGCGCCTTCTCGCCACCGGTGCCGAAGCGGTCTCTCAGGCGGGCGAGCCAGCCCTTCTTTTCTACCTGCTTGATGGTGCCGCCGCGGACACTCTTCAGCTTAGTGATATAGATGCCGGAGATCTCGACCTTGACCTCAGACTTGATGGGAAGGACATCGTATACGGACTGATCGGCTACCAGGACCATGATGCGGGGGCCGACCTTAGCCTTTACGATGGGCATCTTGCTGCGGCGCAGATACCAGGGGGTCTGGTCGATCACCATCTGCGGCAGACCGGAGCTTTTTAAAGGAAGCTTTTTCTTGTCAATGATCAGCATCGACACGGTTTGCTTCATCGCCTCCATCTGCTCAGAGGCAGCCGCCTGTCTTTTCTGCACCCGGCGTCCCAGGAAATAGAGAACGATCAGTGCAATGATCAGAATAATAAGGATGGCAAGCAGTACTTTCCAGACCATAGTGAATCCCTCCGTGAATTCGGATAATGTGTCTGTGAACAGAAGTCACATTCCAAACTATTATACCAGAGAGGATTCGCGCTTGCAAGTGGAAAAAGCGCGGAAAGCAAAAAAAATAAATTTTTTCGTTGACAAGTTGACTTTTCGGTGATAGTATGAAGTTTGCACTATTGTGGATTGATATGCCCTTCTGTCGTGAGGACTACATCCTGCGAAAAGAAAAGAATCTTTTTAATGGGTGAAAAAAGGTGACAGAATGCACCGTTTTTGGGGGAAGGGCGTGTGGATTCTAACTTATACATACAGGGGTGAGAGCGTCTATGGAGAAATACAGAATGCGCCCGGTGAAATCCGGTAAGGGCATGAGAATGAGTTACTCGAGACAAAAAGAAGTGCTGGAGATGCCAAATCTCATCGAGATCCAGAAAGATTCCTATCAGTGGTTTCTGGATGAAGGCCTGAAAGAAGTTTTCGAGGATATCTCTCCCATCTCTGATTTCAGCGGTCACCTGAGCCTGGAGTTCATTGATTTCAGGCTTTGTCGTGATGAGGTAAAATACAGCATCGAAGAGTGCAAGGAGCGCGACGCCACGTTGGCGGCGCCGCTTCGTGTACATGTGCGCCTGATCAATCAGGAATCCGATGAAATCGCGGAGCACGAGATCTTCATGGGCGATCTGCCGCTGATGACAGATACAGGATCTTTCGTTATTAATGGCGCGGAGCGTGTTATCGTCAGCCAGCTGGTCCGCTCCCCCGGCATCTATTACGGCATTGCCCATGATAAGCTGGGCAAAAAGCTGTACTCCTGCCAGGTGATCCCCAACCGCGGCGCATGGTTGGAATACGAGACCGATTCGAATGATGTTTTCTATGTACGTGTGGACCGCACCCGTAAGGTGCCGGTGACCGTGCTGATCCGTGCGCTGGGCGTTGGTACCAACGAGCAGATCCTGGAAATGTTCGGCGAGGATCCGATGCTGGTCGCGAGCCTGGCCAAGGACACGGCTTCCCACTCTGCGGATGAGGGCCTGATCGAACTGTACAAGAAGATCCGTCCCGGCGAGCCTCCCTATGTGGATAACGCCCGCAGCCTGCTGGAGAGCATGTTCTTTGATGCCCGCCGTTATGACCTGGCCAAGGTGGGCCGCTATAAGTTTAATAAGAAGCTTCACTTCCGTCTGCGCCTGACCGGCCATACGCTGGCAGAGGACGTGGTGGATACCGCGACGGGTGAAGTGCTGGCAGAGGCCGGTACGGTGATCACCAGAGAGCTGGCCACCGATATTCAGGATGCCGGTGTTCCTTTTGTATACGTTGAGGGCGAAGAGAGAAAGATCAAAGTTCTCTCCAACCTGATGGTAGACCTGAGCAAGCATGTGGACTGCGATCCCATGGATCTGGGCATCCGCGAAAACGTATACTATCCTGCGCTGCAGAAGCTGATG
The DNA here is from genome assembly GCA_946537305.1 of uncultured Lachnospiraceae bacterium. GTDB lineage: Bacteria > Bacillota > Clostridia > Lachnospirales > Lachnospiraceae > UBA3305. The sequence continues at coordinate 15,788 of CAMNFR010000046.1, forward strand.
GAAGAGTATACGGATCCGGAAGATCTGAAGACGGCCATCCGCAAGAATGTTCACGAGCTGGTCCCGAAGCATATTACCCGCGAGGATATCTTTGCCAGCATCAACTACTGCATGCATCTGGCAGCGGGCGTGGGCACAGATGATGACATCGACCATCTGGGCAACCGCCGCATCCGCGCCGTGGGCGAACTGCTGCAGAACCAGTACCGCATCGGTCTGTCCCGTATGGAGCGCGTGGTGCGCGAGCGCATGACCACGCAGGATCAGGAGACCATCACCCCGCAGTCTCTGATCAACATCAAGCCTGTTACGGCGGCGGTGAAGGAGTTCTTCGGAAGTTCCCAGCTGTCCCAGTTCATGGATCAGAACAACCCGCTGTCCGAGCTGACCCACAAGAGACGTCTGTCCGCTCTCGGCCCCGGCGGTCTGTCCCGTGACCGTGCCGGATTCGAGGTGCGTGACGTTCACTACACGCATTACGGCCGCATGTGCCCTATCGAGACGCCTGAAGGACCCAACATCGGTCTGATCAACTCCCTGGCTACCTATGCCCGGGTGAATGAGTACGGCTTTGTGGAGGCTCCTTACCGCGTGGTAGATAAGAGCGATCCCGCCAATCCCCGCGTCACGGACCAGGTGGTCTACATGACGGCGGATGAAGAAGATAATTACTATGTGGCGCAGGCGAACTCCCCGCTGGATGAAGAGGGGCATTTCGCAAGGAAAGCGGTTTCCGGCCGTTACCGTGAAGAGACGGCGGAATTTGACAAGAGCAAGATCGATTACATGGACGTGTCCCCGAAGATGGTCTTCTCCGTGGCGACTTCCATGATTCCCTTCCTGGAGAACGACGACGCCAACCGCGCCCTGATGGGCTCCAACATGCAGCGTCAGGCCGTTCCGCTGATGCGCACGGATTCCGCGGTGGTCGGCACCGGTATGGAAGCCAAGGCGGCGGTGGACTCCGGTGTCTGCGTGGTGGCAAAGAATCCCGGTACGGTGGAGTATGTTTCCGCCACGGATATTGTTGTCCGCTGCCCGGACGGCACCACGGACCGCTATCATCTGACCAAGTTCAAGCGCAGCAACCAGAGCAACTGCTACAACCAGACGCCCATCGTGGATAAGGGCCAGAAAGTTGAAAAGGGCGAGGTGCTGGCAGATGGTCCTTCCACCTACATGGGCGAGATCGGTCTGGGCAAGAACCCGCTGATCGGTTTCATGACCTGGGAAGGCTACAACTACGAGGATGCCGTTCTGCTGTCTGAAAGACTGGTGCAGGACGATGTATATACATCCATCCATATCGAGGAATATGAGGCCGAGGCCCGCGATACCAAGCTGGGGCCGGAGGAGATTACCCGGGATGTTCCCGGCGTGGGCGATGATTCCCTGAAGGATCTGGATGAGCGCGGTATTATCCGCATCGGCGCAGAAGTCCGTGCGGGCGATATCCTGGTGGGCAAGGTAACGCCGAAGGGCGAGACCGAGCTGACCGCAGAGGAACGTCTGCTGCGCGCCATCTTCGGTGAGAAGGCACGCGAGGTGCGTGATACCTCCCTGAAGGTGCCGCACGGTGCCTACGGTATCATTATTGATGCCAAGGTCTTCACCCGTGAGAACGGCGATGAGCTGTCCGCCGGCGTGAACGAGACCGTCCGCATTTACATTGCACAGAAGAGAAAGATCTCCGTCGGCGACAAGATGGCCGGCCGTCACGGTAACAAGGGTGTTGTGTCCCGCGTGCTTCCCGTGGAAGATATGCCGTATCTGCCGAATGGACGTCCGCTGGATATCGTGCTGAACCCCCTGGGCGTGCCTTCCCGTATGAATATCGGGCAGGTGAAGGAAACGCACCTTTCCCTGGCCTCCGCGGCTCTGGGCTTTAAGGTGACGACCCCCGTGTTCGACGGCGCCAAGGAAACAGATATCATGGCTACCCTGGAGATGGCAAACGATTACGTTAACACTCCCTGGGATGCCTTTAAGACAAAATATGAAGGATATGTGCGCGAAGACGTGATGGAGTACCTGGGAAGCCATCTGGAGCATCGGGCCCTCTGGAGAGGCGTGCCGATCACCCGTGACGGTAAGGTACAGCTTCGCGATGGACGCACCGGCGAGAACTTCGACGGCGAGGTCACCATCGGGCACATGAATTACCTGAAGCTCCACCACCTGGTGGACGATAAGATCCACGCCCGTTCCACCGGCCCTTACTCCCTGGTAACGCAGCAGCCTCTGGGCGGCAAGGCCCAGTTCGGCGGCCAGCGTTTCGGTGAGATGGAAGTCTGGGCCCTGGAAGCCTACGGCGCTGCCTACACCCTGCAGGAAATCCTGACGGTGAAATCCGATGATGTGGTAGGCCGTGTCAAGACCTACGAAGCCATCATCAAGGGTGGAAATATTCCTACCCCCGGTGTGCCGGAGTCCTTTAAGGTTATGCTGAAAGAACTGCAGGCCCTGGGACTGGATGTCATCCTGCTGGATGAAGACGGCGAAGAGGTAGAGGTCAAGGAGAACGTGGACGGTGTTGCCCGCGATTTCCGTTCCGTTATTGAAGGAGACCGTGATTACCGCCGGGATGAGAATCTGGGCGCCCACGGGTATCAGACCCAGGAGTTCCGCGATGGGGAACTGGTATCCTCTGACGAAGATATGCCGGAGGACGACCTGGAGGAGGATCCGGATGTAGATGAGGATATGTCTCTCGATCTGGATTTTGAAGACGACATGGCCTTCCCGGAGGATGAACCGGATTTCGGGCTGGACATGAGCGGCAACGATGACATGGATTCTTACAACTAGAAAGGAGACGTTTCATGCCTGCTGTAAACGAAGAGACTTATCAGCCTTTGGTATTTGATTCGATCAAGATCGGACTGGCCTCCCCGGAAAAGATCCTGAAGTGGTCCCGCGGAGAGGTGAAAAAGCCCGAGACCATCAACTACCGTACGCTGAAGCCGGAGAGAGACGGCCTGTTCTGTGAACGCATCTTCGGACCGAGCAAGGACTGGGAATGCCACTGCGGAAAGTATAAAAAGATCCGCTACAAGGGCGTTGTCTGCGAGCGGTGCGGCGTGGAAGTGACCAAGGCTACCGTGCGCCGTGAGCGCATGGGACACATTGCCCTGGCGGCTCCCGTCTCCCATATCTGGTATTTTAAAGGCATCCCCAGCCGCATGGGACTGATCCTGGATATGTCCCCGCGCATCCTGGAAAAGGTGCTGTACTTTGCTTCCTACGTGGTGCTGGATAAGAAGAACACCACCCTGGAATACAAGCAGGTGCTCTCGGAGAAGGAATACCGGGAAGCCCTGGAAAAATTCGGCTACGGCAATTTCCGCGTCGGTATGGGCGCGGAGGCCGTGCAGGAACTGCTGAAGGCCATCGATCTGGAGAAGGAATCTGAGGAGCTGAAGGACCAGCTGGCGAACGCCAGCGGCCAGAAGCGCGCCCGCATCATCAAGCGTCTGGAAGTGGTGGAGGCATTCCGTGCCTCCGGCAACCGCCCGGAGTGGATGGTGATGGATGTGATCCCCGTACTGCCGCCGGATCTGCGCCCCATGGTACAGCTGGACGGCGGACGTTTCGCTACCTCTGACCTGAACGACCTGTATCGCCGTATTATCAACCGGAACAACCGTCTGGCCCGTCTGCTGGAGCTGGGCGCACCGGATATCATTGTCCGCAACGAGAAGCGTATGCTGCAGGAGGCTGTGGATGCGCTGATCGATAACGGCCGCCGCGGCCGCCCCGTTGTAGGCCCCGGCAACCGTCCGCTGAAGTCTCTGTCCGACATGCTGAAGGGTAAGCAGGGACGCTTCCGTCAGAACCTGCTGGGCAAGCGCGTGGACTATTCCGGCCGTTCCGTTATCGTTGTAGGACCGGAGCTGAAGATCTATCAGTGCGGTCTGCCCAAGGAGATGGCCATTGAACTGTTCAAGCCCTTCGTGATGAAGGAGCTGACCGTTCGCGGCATCGCCCACAATATCAAGAACGCCAAAAAGATGGTCGAGCGCATGCAGCCCGAAGTGTTCGATGTCCTGGAGGATGTCATTCATGAGCACCCGGTCATGCTGAACCGTGCGCCTACGCTGCACCGCCTGGGCATTCAGGCTTTCGAGCCGATCCTGGTGGAAGGTAAGGCCATCAAGCTGCATCCCCTGGTCTGCATGGCGTACAACGCCGACTTTGACGGCGACCAGATGGCTGTCCATCTGCCCCTGTCCGTAGAGGCGCAGG
>CAMNFR010000047.1 GCA_946537305.1 uncultured Lachnospiraceae bacterium
ACCATGAACGGCGAAGGCGGCACCAAGGACTGCGTAGCTTCCGGTACCGTAATGGCTATGTCCAACGGCGAGCTTGACTTCCTGGGCGGCCAGAACATGTTCGATGTATTCGTACCTGCCAACCAGTACGCAAACGGCAAGAACCTGACCCAGTATGATGAGACCATCAACCTGAAGTGGAGAGATCAGGTCCGCGCTTATGTACACGGTGAGAAGGACAGAGATCAGGCGATTGCTGACTTCAAGCAGGATGTAGCTGACAACCTGGATGTTATTGTAGAATAATTATCACGATCAAAGCATCACTCAGATAGGTTTTCCTGAGCCGGGGCTGCGGGGCCAGAACCCCGCAGCCCCGGTCTTTTTGACAGAGGATCCGCCTCTGTTCTTAAATCCTTCTATGGCAGATAAAATAATTCCCCGGAGGAATGTATGAAGAAGAATAAGCTAAGTTACGCAAAATACGGCTATCTGTTCAGCTTGCCGTTTGTGATCGCTTTCCTTCTCTTTTCCCTTTATCCGATCTGCTACACGCTGATTATCGGCTTTACGGATCTGAAGGGCATGGGAAAGACCAGCTTTCACTTCCTGGCAGATCCGCTGCAGAACTTTAAAGTGGTTCTGGCAGCCCCTACCTTCCACACAGCATTAAAGAATACTGTGTTTATGTGGGTATGCAACTTTATTCCCCAGGTCCTTCTGGCCCTGCTGCTGACGGCCTGGTTCACGGACCGCTCCTCCAAGGTGAGGGGACAGGGCCTGTTCAAGGTCATCTTCTACATGCCCAACATCATCACGGCGGCCACCATCGCCATTCTGTTCAACGCGATGTTCGGCTATCCCATGGGCCCTGTGAACGACCTTCTTGCAAAAATGAACAGTGTGGGATTCTTCCATGGCTTGCTGGAAAAGATGGGGCTGGGAGCTCCGCCGATTTATTTCCTGCAGAGCAAGACGACCACCAGAGCCATCGTTATCTTCATCCAGACATGGATGTGGTACGGCTATACAATGATCATTCTGATTTCCGGCGTGCTGGGCATCAGCCCGGAGATCTTTGAAGCGGCGGAAGTGGACGGCGCCGGCAAGTGGCAGATCTTCTTTGGGATCACCCTTCCGAACATCCGCCCCATCCTTCTGTTCACATTGGTGACCAGCCTGATCGGCGGTCTGAGCATGTTCGATATTCCGAAGCTGTTCATGCTCGGCGGACCGGACAACGCAACGCTCACGACCAGTGTATACATTTACAACCAGGCCTTCTCCGGAAGCTACATGTACAACCGGGCGGCCGCGGCCAGCATCATCATGTTCATCATCATGAGCGTGGCGTCCGCCATCCTGTTCTTCATCATGCGGGATAAGGATGAGGTGAAGATGCAGAAGATCAAGAAAGAGCAGATGAAGCTGAGAAAGGCAGAAGAAAGAGCAGCCAGAAAGGGGGCGAAAGCATGAGAAAGAAAAGCAATCCTGTTTGGATGGTGCTGGTCTATGTGGTCCTCATTTTCCTGGCGATCCTCAGTATCATGCCGTTCCTGATCATGATGGTGAACGCGACCCGTTCGACCACGGAGATCCAGCAGCATGCTATCTCCCTGATCCCCTCTTCGTATACCATGAAGAACTTCGCCATCCTGACGGGCAAGAGCTTCAATCCGATGCGGGGCTTCCTGAACTCGCTGATCATCTCCACGGGTGCCACGATCTGCGCGGTCTATTTCTCCACGCTGACAGCCTACGCGCTGGTGATCTATGACTGGAAGCTGCGTCAGCCGTTCTTCACCTTCATCATGGCCATCATGATGATTCCTACCCAGGTGACGATGATTGGTTTCTATCAGTTCGTGTACAAGATCCACATGACGAACAATTTCCTGATGCTGATCCTGCCGGCCATTGCATCGCCTTCCATTGTATTCTTCATGAGGCAGTATATGCAGCCTACGCTCTCTCCGGAGATCGTACAGTCGGCCCGTATCGACGGCGCGCGTGAGTTTTATATTTTCAATCACATCGTGCTGCCGATCATGAAGCCGGCTATCGCGACACAGTCCATCTTTGTGTTCGTGACCAACTGGAACCGCCTGTTCGAGCCGCTGATCCTGTTGACAGATCAGAAGCGTTACACGCTCCCGATCATGGTCAGCCTTCTGCGGGGCGACATTTACAAGACAGAATATGGTGCAGTATATCTGGGCCTGACCCTGACGGTACTGCCGCTGATCGTAGTTTATCTGCTGCTGTCGAAGTATATCATCGCCGGTGTTGCACTTGGCAGCGTGAAGGGCTGATGCCCCGCAGATAACAAAGCAGAAAAAAACACCGGCCGGGAAACCGGCCGGTGTATGAAAATACGGGGTCATGAGATCTCGTGCTCCTTGCGATACCGCAGGCGGTATTCGCTGGGAGAGCAGCCGGCGTATTTTTTAAAACACCGGTTGAAAGAAGAGACATTGCTGAAGCCTGTCTGAAAAGCGATGTCTGTGATAGGACAGTCTGTAGAGAGCAGTTTCTGCGCGGCGGTGACGCGCCGCTGAGAAAGGTAATCCGGGAAGGTGCTTCCCGTGACCTGGCGGAACAGGCGCGAAAAATAGAAGCGGGAGAAGCCGGCCACATCGGCAGCCTGTTCCTGCGTCACTTTTTCGGCGTAATGCTCATCCAGCCACTGGAGCATCTGTGAAAGCTTCCCGTATTCTTCATTGTACTGGGAGCGTGACATATGGGCCTGCGAGGCCTGCGTGTCCAGATGATGCCTTGTAATGAGCAGCAGAATGTCCATCAGACGTACATAGACCGTACCCTCCCAAAGAAGCTGGCTCTCAAAGTAGGCGTTCGCCATCTCCATGAGACCGGCATAGATCTTCGGATAAAGCAAAGGATCCGAACCGGGGCTGCACAGCCAGTAGTCTGTCATGCACATGCGGTAGGCCTGAAAATCCGGAAGATCCCGGAAGGGATCCAGGTCGATCAGAAAGATAAAACGGGAGCCCTTTGCCTCCGGGCGGAGCTCATGCAGCACGTGCGGCGGAATAAACAGTATGTCGCCGGTCTGCAGGTGGTGGACGGTCTCGCCGGTCCGGACGCAGTAGGCGTTTTCGGTACACAGGATGATCTCCAGAGCATTGTGGTGGTGCGGCGGATAGATCTCATCCTGCGTGTTGTGCCAGATTCGCATATGGGATCTGGGGATAAAATCAACATGTTCCAGCGAACCGTTCATCGCCCGGCCGGGGAATCCTTCCACCGGCTGTTCAAAGCGGATCGCACGGCGAGCAGCTTCTGCCATGAAATCCCCCCTTTTCGACAGCCTGCGCTGTCTAATTGCCAAAGAATAACTGTGTAAATACAATATACTGCTTATATTGTATCAAAAAAATACAAAAAAGCAACAATAGAAATTATATTTGAGGATCATTATTGTGAAACGGGAAGAAGCGAAAAGAAAAGCGGAAGAATTAGTGGATAGGATGTCCATAGAGGAAATGGCATCTCAGCTTCGTTATGATGCACCGGAAATCGAGCATCTGGACATTCCCGAATACAACTGGTGGAACGAGGGGCTGCACGGCGTGGCCAGGGCCGGCACAGCGACCATGTTTCCGCAGGCGATCGGTCTTGGGGCGACCTTTGACACGGAGCTGCTGCAGGCCGTGGGACGCTGTATCGGCACGGAAGCGCGTGCCAAGCACAACGAAGCCGCCAGACATGGAGATCGGGATATTTACAAAGGACTGACGCTCTGGTCTCCGAATGTGAATCTGTTCCGGGATCCCCGGTGGGGCCGCGGACAGGAAACCTACGGGGAGGACCCGGAGCTGATCTCCCGGTTGGCGGTCGCCTTTATCCGCGGGCTCCAGGGAGAAAAAGAGACACTGCTGACGGCAGCCTGCGCAAAGCATTTTGCGGTGCACTCCGGGCCGGAGGCGCTGCGCCATCATTTTGACGCAAAGGCCAGCCTGAAGGAAATGTGGGAAACCTATCTGCCTGCCTTTGAGGCGGCAGTCTGCGAGGCGAAGGTAGAATCGGTGATGGGGGCCTACAACCGTACGAACGGAGAGCCCTGCTGTGCCCATTCCTATCTGATGGAAGAGGTCCTGCGCGGACAGTGGGGCTTTGAGGGGCATTTTGTCTCTGACTGCTGGGCCGTGCGCGATTTCCACGAGAATCACAAAGTAACCGGAACGCCGGAGGAGAGCGCGGCGCTGGCCATCCGGCGCGGGTGCGATCTGAACTGCGGCTGCACGTATCAGCGGATCATGGCAGCCTATAAGGAGGGCTTGCTTAAAGCGGAGGATCTTCGCCGGGCGGCGATCCGTCTGTTCACGACCCGCTACATGCTGGGCATGTTCGAGGAGACAGAATACGATGCCATCCCGTATGAGGTCGTGGACTGCCCCGAACACCGGGCACTGGCGGCCCGTGCGGCCAGAGAGAGCATGGTACTGCTGAAGAATGACGGCATCCTGCCGTTATCCAAAGAGAAGTTCCGCACCATCGGCGTCATCGGGCCTAATGCGGACAGCCGGGTCGCCCTGATGGGCAATTATCACGGCACCTCCGCGCGTTACATTACGGTGCTGGAGGGGATCGAAGATCTCTGCGGAGATGATGTACGCGTGCTGTACGCCTCTGGGTGTCATCTGTTCCGTGACCGGACAGAGGATCTGGCCAGAGAGGATGATCGGATCTCCGAAGCGGTCACCGTGGCGGAGCATTCAGATGTTGTCGTCCTGTGCCTGGGCCTGGATGAGACCCTGGAGGGCGAAGAGGGAGATACCGGAAACTCCTATGCGTCCGGAGACAAGCCCGATCTGGCATTCCCGGAGCCGCAGCAGCGGCTGATGGATGCGGTGTTCGGCTGTGGAAAACCGGTGATCCTTCTTGTGATGAGCGGAAGCGCCCTGGATCTGACCGTGCCGGATAAAAAAGCAGCGGCCGTTATGCAGGTGTGGTATCCCGGCGGGCGCGGCGGCAGAGAGGTGGCAAAGGTCCTTTTCGGAGAAGCAGAGCCCACCGGAAAGCTGCCGGTCACCTTCTACCGGGATCTGTCCGGCATGCCGGAGTTTACGGATTATTCCATGGAAGGACGGACGTATCGTTTCCTGAAGAAGAAACCGCTGTATCCGTTCGGCTACGGCCTGACTTACGGAAAGGCAGAGGTGCGGTCTTTTGAAGTACAGGCAGAGGATGCCTGCTTTACGGCCCGCGCCACATTAAAAAATACCGGAGGACGTGACACGGAAGAGGTCTTCCAGGTATATGCCCGCGCGGAGGGAACACCCTGGGAGGTGCCGAATCCGAAGCTTGTGGCGTTTGCACGGGTACCGCTGGCAGCCGAGGAAGAAAAAGAAATCACCCTCGCCATCCCTGCGGAGCGCCTGCGTGTGGTACATGCAGACGGAAGCAGAGAACTGGAGGGCGATGCGATCCGTTTTTACGGCGGCTTTGGCCAGCCGGATGCCCGCACACAGGAACTGACCGGGCGCAGGTCACTGTGCTGTGAGGTAAAAATACAGTAACACGGTTTAGGACCACAGGTCTAAAAAATCATGGATCCGAAAATCCCGCTTTCCCGCTTACCGGGCAGGCGGGATTTTTGCGTACGTCTTTAGTGATGCTATATTCCAATATGGAATATAAACGAGAATGGCATAAATGAGATTTTTTTATCATGAAGAATCCATGACACAATATGGCACAGATATGAAATTTCAGGTGGACCGAAGAAAAAACGATTCATTATTTGAACAATAATTTATTCTAAAATTCCATAAAAAAATGACAGTGCATGGTTTACGCCTTCCATGATCAAGATTACAATAGAATCAGAAGTGTAGACAAAACACTTTTTGGACGAGCATTCTGTCGATATGAAAAGTGAGGTGGAGGCTATGAAACAACTAACGATCAAGCCGGAAAAATGTATTGGCTGCAGGACTTGTGAACTGGTCTGTTCCTTTGGCCATTTTGAGAAATTTAACCCCAAAATGGCAAATGTGACGGTCTTTGAGTATGATGCGGAAGCCGTTGCGGTGCCTGTCATGTGCCTTCAGTGCGAGGAGCCTTCCTGCCTGAGCGTATGTCCCGTGAAGGCCATCAGCCGCGATGAACATGGCGCCGTTGTCATTAACTACAACAAGTGCATCGGCTGCCGGATGTGCCTGAACGCATGTCCGCTGGGCAATATCACCTATCATCCCGAGGCAAGACGCGTGTTTAAATGTGATCTTTGCGGCGGCGATCCCAAGTGCGCAAAGTACTGCCCGGGACATGCGATCGTGTTTGAGGATACGGACACCCTGCCGGACAAGCGGAAGCTGGTCGGAGAGCGGTATCGTGATGTATTGGTAAAGGAGGCGTAGTCGATGAAGAACGGATATATCGGAAAGATCCTGAGAGTTGATCTTAAGACGGGCAGCATAAAGACAGAGCCTCTGAATCAGAAGAGCGCTTCGGATTATGTAGGCGCCCGCGGCCTGGGCACAAAATATTTCTGCGATGAGTGCGATCCCAAGGTGGATCCGCTGAGCCCGGAAAACAAGCTGATCATTATGACTGGACCGCTGACGGGCACCGCCGCCACGTCTTCCGGGCGGTATAATGCGGTGGCGAAGTCCCCGCTGACTGGCACCATCGGTGCGGCCAATTCCGGCGGCCACTTTGGACCGGAGCTGAAATATGCCGGCTATGATGGCATCATCTTTGAAAATGCATCGGAAAAGCCGGTCTATCTTTATATCAATGACAGTCAGGTGGAGCTGAGAGATGCTTCTCATCTGTGGGGGAAGGATGTCTATGAGACCACGGATCTGCTGAATGAAGAGTGCGGGGAGACATTCCGGATTGCCTGCGTTTCTGCGGCGGCAGAAGAGGGCAATCTTTTTGCGGGCATTATGAATGACAAGCACCGCGCGGCGGGCCGCGGCGGTATCGGGACGGTCATGGGCTCCAAAAAGCTGAAGGCCATCGCGGTCAAAGGAACAGGCTCTGTAGAGGTAGCCCGTCCGCAGCCGTTCTTTCATGAATGCATCAGCGCCAGAGAAAAGCTGGCGGCGCATCCTGTCACCGGTGCCGGGCTTTCAGCCTACGGCACGATGATCCTGGTCAATATCGTAAACGGTGTGGGCGGTTTGCCGGTCAATAACGGCAGCGCAGGCTCCCTGTTCGACACGGCAGACAGCATCTCCGGCGAAGAGCTGGCGGCAAAGCACCTGCTGAAGAACAAGGGCTGCTTTGGCTGCTCCATCGGCTGCGGCCGCGTGGCGGAGATCAAAGAAGGTGCGTTCAAGTCCCGCGGAGAAGGCCCCGAATACGAGGCCGGATGGTCCTTCGGCGCGGACTGCGGCATCGACGATCTGGGCGCGGTCTGCAACGCGAACTTCCTCTGCAACCAGTATGGTATTGACCCCATTACCATGGGCGCGACCATTGCCTGCGCCATGGAGCTGTATGAAAAAGGCTATCTGCCAGAAGAGGATATCGGATTCCCGCTGCGCTTCGGGGATGCTGCGGCCATGGTGAAGGCCTGTGAACTGACATGTAAGATGGAAGGCTTTGGAAAGATCCTAGGCCTGGGTTCCTATCGCATGGCGGAAAAATACGGCCATCCGGAGCTGTCTATGTCGGTGAAGAAGCAGGAAATGCCTGCCTATGACGGACGCGCCATCCAGGGCATCGGTCTGGAATATGCTACCTCCAACCGCGGCGGCTGCCATGTGCGCGGCTACATGATCTCTCCGGAGGTGCTGGGCATTCCCATGCAGATGGATCCCCTGGTAACCAAGGACAAACCTGCCACGCTGAAGCTGTTCCAGGATCTGACAGCCCTCTGCGATGCTACCGGCATCTGCCTGTTCACCACCTTCGGAATCGGTCTGCCGGAGATCGCCGGCATGTACCGGGAGGCTGTCGGAAGCGATGAATCCGATGCAGAGATCCTGCTGAAGGGCGAGCGAATCTGGAATCTGGAGAAACGGTTCAATATTGCGGCCGGTGTGGAAAAGGATACGCTGCCGCCCAGACTGCTCCGGGAAAAACTCCCGAACGGGCCGGCCGAGGGGCAGGTCAATGAACTGCACACCATGCTGGCGGAGTATTATGCGGCCCGCGGATGGGACGCGGAGGGCGTTCCGACCGAGGCAAAGATGCAGGAGCTGGGAATGGCGAGTGATCGCCTGTGAAAGTGAAATTTTTCGCTTACGTGCGTGATAAAGAGTATGCCGGCTGCCGGGAGATCTCGCGGCCGGCCTGCGAGGATCTGAAAACACTTGGGGAGGAACTGAGTGAAGCATACGGAGAAAGATTCCGGCACTTTTATTTTTCCCCGGACGGGGAAAACTTCGGGAAGGAGTTGATCATTCTGGTCAACGGACGCCGGGCGGAGTTCCTGGACGGCATTCATACAAAGCTGAAGGACTCTGACACGGTGCTGATCTTCCCTGTTGTGGCGGGGGGATAAAGCCGTTTATCTTGACCGATCCCCAAACGTAAGTGATGTTCGAATGGAGGCAGGTGATATTTTGCAGATCGCAAAAGAAGAAATAATGGAAATACTGCAGGCGTATCCGCAGGAACAGCGCTACAGTCTGGCGATCCTGCAGGACATGCAGCGAAAATATAATTATATCCCGCGGGAGGGCATGGAGGCGCTGGCAGAGTACCTGGGGTGCCCCCTGTCATCTCTCTATTCCATGGCGACCTTCTACAAGGCGCTCAGCCTGAAGCCCAAAGGAGAACACATCATCAAGATGTGCGACGGAACTGCCTGTCATATCCGCGGTTCCGCCAGATTGAGAGACGGTATCACCCGGCTTCTCGGTATTGATAACGGTGAAACAACTCCGGACGGATTGTTTTCTTTAGAGCTGGTGAACTGTCTTGGTTCCTGCGCGCTTGCTCCTGTCGTTGTGATCGATGATACCTACTACGGAAAAATGACGGTGGAAAAACTTCCCGGCTTACTGGATACATACAGAAGGGGGGAGAACACATGAAAACGATCCGTATATGCTGCGGCACCGGCTGCCTTGCCAATGGCAGTCTCCTGGTGGCTGAGGAATTTGAAAAAAAGATCTCTCAGGCTTCTGTGGATGCAGCGGTAGAATGCGTCGCAAAACGGACAGGATGTCACGGATTATGTGAAGATGGACCGATCGTGACCATCATGCCGGATAACATCTGCTATTATCATGTCAGGCCCAAAGACGTCGATGAGATCCTTGAAAAAACGATAGCGAACGATACGCCGGTCGAACGCCTCCTCTATCAGAACGAGCAGGGCGTTAAAATCATGAGCCAGCGGGAAAATCCTTTCTATGCGCACCAGACCAAGATTGCTCTGCGCAACGTCGGTACGATCTCACCGGACAGTCTGGAGGATTACCTCGCGGCTGACGGCTATAAAGCATTGAAAAAGGCTCTCACCATGTCGCCGGAAGAAATCCTCACGGAGATGGAACGTTCCGGCCTTCGCGGACGCGGCGGCGCCGGATTTCCGACCGGCAGAAAATGGCGTACCGCAGCCGGCTATGACGTATTCCCCAAATACGTTGTCTGCAACGGTGATGAAGGAGATCCCGGCGCATTTATGGACGGTTCTATTCTGGAAGGCGATCCCCACAGCGTACTCGAAGGAATGGCAATCTGTGCCTTGGCCATCGGTGCCGAAGAGGGATTTCTCTATATCCGCGATGAATATGTACATGCGCGCCGCAGTATCAAAGAAGCGATCCGCCAGGCGGAAGCAGCCGGTATCCTTGGCGATAACATCATGGGCAGCGGCAAAAAACTGCATCTGTCCATTGTTCGCGGCGGCGGCGCATTTGTCTGCGGCGAATCAACCGCTCTGATGGCCTCTATCGAAGGCCGTGTCGGTGAACCGAGAGCCAAATACATCCGATCCGTTCAGAAAGGCCTCTGGGATCATCCGACGGTTCTGAATAATGTAGAAACACTGGCCAATGTCCCCTATATTATCCTGCACGGCGGCGCTTCCTATGCCGCAGTCGGGACAGGCGGTTCCAAGGGAACCAAAGTCTTCGCCATGGTCGGCAAGGTAAAAAGGACCGGTCTTGTCGAAGTACCAATGGGTGCGACACTCAGAGAATTGATCTTCGACATCGGCGGCGGTATCCGGAACGGGCGTCCGTTCAAAGCCGTACAGACCGGCGGTCCGTCCGGCGGCTGTATCCCGGAAAGCATGCTGGATCTGCCGGTGGACTTCGACACGCTGAAAAAGTATGGCGCCATGATGGGTTCCGGCGGCATGATCGTCATGGATGACCGGAGCTGTATGGTTGAGGTCGCCCGGTACTATGTACAGTTCCTCTGCGGGGAGAGCTGCGGGAAATGTACGCCTTGCCGGGAAGGGCTCAAGCAAATGCTGGCCATTCTGACGGATATCTGTGAGGGCCGGGGGCGGATCGAGGACCTCGATCTGCTGGAGGCTCTGGGAGAAACCATGCAGGAAGCCTCCCTGTGCGCCCTCGGAAAATCCGCGCCAAACCCGGTGCTGACCACTCTGAAGTATTTCCGCGGGGAATATGAAGCTCACATTCTGGAACACCGATGCCCCGCGGGAGTCTGTACGAAGCTGACCTCTTTCGCCATCGACCCGGACAAATGCCGGGGCTGCACAGCCTGTGCCAGAGCCTGCCCTGTCAATGCTGTCGCGGGAACGGCCAGGCACCCCCACGCCATCGATGCCGCGCTCTGCATCCGCTGCGGGAGCTGCCGGGAGGCGTGCCGGTTCGACGCCGTCTATACCGAGGGGAGGGATCTGTCATGAAAATCACGATAAACCAGATTCCCTGCGAATGCGAGCGGGGGGAATCGATCCTGCAGATCGCGAGACGAAACGGGATCGAGATCCCGACGCTGTGCTGGCACGACGGCTTCCCCGGACAGGGCGCCTGCCGCCTCTGCATCGTGGAGGTCATCGAGGGAGGCCGGGCGAAGATCGTCGTCTCCTGCGTCTATCCGGTAGAGCGGGAGTGCGAGGTTCTCACCGAAAGCGAAAAGGTTCGCAGACAGAGGGGCATGATTCTGGCACTTCTCCGGAAAAAAGCACCGGACAGCCCGGAAATACAAGCGCTCTGCGAGCGATATCACGCACCTGAGATCGAGCGCTTCCTCCCGGAGACGGGCAGCCGCTGCGTCATGTGCGGGCTCTGTGTCAAGGCCTGCGGCGAGCTTTCCGTAGGCGCGATCGCTACGGTGAACCGCGGCGTGGAAAAAGAAATTGCCACGCCCTACCATGAACCCAGCAGCGCTTGCGTCGGCTGCGGCAGCTGTGCGTACGTGTGTCCCGCCGGGGCGATTCCCGTGCAGGAGATGGAGGATGTCCGGATTATCTGGGGAAAGACCTTTTCCCTGGTGCATTGTCAGGACTGCGGCCGTGTGATCGGCACAGCAGAGGAACTTGCCGCTGCCGCAAAAAAGAGCGGGCAGGAGCCGGATACCCTGTGTGCCGACTGCCGCAAGAAAATGATCGCGCTGTCCTTCCGTCATACCTATGGAGAGATACATCGCTGAGGCAGGTCACTGCCCGCTGGCACCATAGTTGGAAAGAACACGGGCGGAGGGGTCGTTTACATCGCACCCCTCCCATTTTTTGTTCGGCATCCAGAAATCTTTGATCATGCGGGCCTGGCCGGTATAGTATTTTTCAAAGATCTCCCGATACAGGAGAGACTCCTTGGTAAACGGCGGACAGTAAGTGAAGAGCTGTCTGCGGGCTTCAAATTCCGCGTCAGTATACAGGCTCTCTGCGTATATCTTCAGATCATCCACCATAGAATGACCTACCGCGTCAGAGAAGGCGGCCTTTTCACGCATCAGGATACTGTACGGGATCAGAGCATCCTCTTCAAAGGCGTGACGCAGCAGATATTTGCCGATACCGTAGCGGTTCAGTTTTAATTCCGGATCTATGTGCATCACATAATCCACAAAGTCCAGATCACCGAAGGGCACGCGGGATTCCAGCGAGTTCACCGCGATGCAGCGGTCGGCCCGCAGTACGTCGTACATGTGGATCTCTCGGATCCGCTTCTGTGCCTCCTCCTGGAAGGCAGCGGCATCCGGCGCAAAATCTGTATATTTGTACCCGAAGAGTTCGTCCGAGATCTCCCCGGTCATCAGCACACGAATGTCGGTGTGCTCGTGGATCCATTTGCATACCAGGTACATACCGATGGAGGCTCGGATGGTGGTGATATCAAAGGTGCCGATGGCAGCGATGACCGGCTCCAGGGCTGCAATAACATCGTCACGGCTGATGATGACCTCATGATGATTGCTGTGGATGTATGCGGCCACCTCCCGGGCGTATTTCAGATCGATGGCATCAAGGTCCATGCCGATGGCGAAGGTCTCGATGGGATGATCCAGCAGGCGGGCAGCCGCGCCGCATACCAGGGACGAATCCAGACCGCCGGAGAGCAGGAAGCCCACCGGAACGTCGGCATCCAGGCGCTTCCGGATACCGGAAAGAAGCCGGTCATGAATGCCTTTGCAGATCGTTTCTACATCATCCTTGCAGTACGGGCGGGTGATGGCGGCCGGGTCGTGGTAGCAGATAAATTCGCCGTTGATATAGTAATGACCGGGAGGAAAGGGCATGATATCCTCACAGATGCCGGTCAGGTTCTTCGCTTCGGAAGCGAAGACTACAGCGCCGTTCTCATCCGTTCCGTAATAGAGCGGACGGATGCCGATGGGATCTCTGGCGGCTAAGAAAAGATCTTTTTCACTGTCGTACAGGATCATGGCAAACTCTGCGTCAAGAAAGCCAAACATGGCTGTCCCCAGTTTCTCATACAGGGGGATCAGCAGTTCGCAGTCGCTTTCACCGGAAAAGGAGACGCCCATGCTCTTTAAATATTCCTTTAACGGGCGGAAGCCGTACAGCTCGCCGTTGCAGACGACGGAAATGTTATCACGGAAGAAGGGCTGCATGCCTTCCTCGCCCAGTCCCATGATGGCCAGGCGGTTAAAACCCAGAAAGCCGCCGTTCGTTTTCAGGACCCGGGACATATCCGGGCCGCGGCTGATGGTGCGGGACAACATTTCCGATACACGTTCCGGCATTGCATCCGGACTGCAGTAAGCAAAGATCGAGCACATATGCATTTCCTCCTTATAGCAAAGAAGGCAAGGGTGATGTTCCTCTTGGAGAAACGGCACCCTTGCCTTTTCGGCCATTATGCCACAGCCAAACGACAAATGTCAAGATAAAAAATGGCTTGCCAACATAATTTGAGTGTGATAGAATTACGCAAAAGGCAAAGACGCCATCGTAAATCACGGTGTCTTTGCCCTTTTTTTGTTTTTCGAAATGACAGGCAGTGAACCTGAAGCTGTTGAATGATGAGTAGGAGGAGAAACGATGGATAAGGAAAAAACGGTTCAGGAGTTATTCGGAGCACTGGTATTCAGTGACCGTGTGATGAGAGAGAGACTTCCAAAGGACGTGTATAAGGCCGTACATAAGACCATTGAGAACGGAACTCACCTTGAGCTGGACGTGGCCAACAGCGTGGCGGCTGCCATGAAGGAATGGGCCATCGAGCATGGGGCCACACACTTTACCCACTGGTTCCAGCCGATGACGGGGCTGACGGCCGAAAAGCACGATGGTTTCATTTCCCCGGAACCGGACGGCAGTGTGATCATGGAGTTTTCCGGCAAGGAATTGGTTAAGGGAGAACCGGATGCCTCCAGTTTTCCCTCCGGCGGCCTGCGCGCCACCTTTGAGGCAAGAGGCTATACGGCCTGGGATCCCTCCTCGCCGGCATTTATCAAGGATCGCTCGCTGTACATCCCGACAGCGTTCTGCTCCTACGGCGGAGAGGCGCTGGACAAAAAAACACCGCTGCTGCGTTCTATGGAGGCGCTTAATCGGGAGGCCGTCAAGGTGCTGCATTTGCTGGGCCTGGAGGATGTCAACCGCGTGATTGCCTCCGTGGGCAGCGAACAGGAATACTTCCTGGTCTCCAAGGATCTGTATAAAAGAAGAAAGGACCTGCTGTTCACCGGCCGGACGCTTTTAGGTGCGCCGGCGCCAAAGGGACAGGAGATGGAGGATCACTATTTCGGCGTGCTGAAGCCCCGGGTGTCCGCCTTTATGCATGATCTGGATGAAGAACTCTGGAAGCTGGGCATCCCCGCCAAGACCAAGCACAACGAGGTGGCGCCTGCACAGCACGAGCTGGCCCCGGTATACGAAAATGTGAATATCGCGGTCGATCACAACCAGCTGACCATGGAGGTCATGAAGAAGGTGGCCGACAAACACAACTATGCATGCCTGCTGCACGAAAAGCCCTTCGAGGGAATCAACGGCTCCGGTAAGCACAATAACTGGTCTGTCTCTACCAACACGGGCATCAATCTGCTGAAGCCCGGAAAGCATCCGGCGGAAAATATCCCGTTCCTGACATTTCTGATCGCGGTCATTGCCGCGGTGGATGACTGCGCGGATCTGCTGCGCGTTTCAGTAGCCAGTGCCGGCAACGATCATCGTCTTGGCGCCAACGAAGCGCCGCCTGCCATTGTCTCCATTTTTGTGGGAGATGAGCTGGAGCGGGTACTCGCGAGCATTGAAGAGGGAACAGCCTTCCAGGAGTCCGGAAAGATCATGATGTACTCCGGCGCAGAGGTACTGCCGCACATTGCAAAAGACAATACGGACCGCAACAGGACCTCACCGTTCGCCTTCACCGGGAACAAATTTGAATTCCGTATGCCGGGGTCATCGCTTTCCGTGGCGAACCCGAATATTGTGCTGAATACCGCGGTGGCCGATGCGCTGTCAAAGATATATGATACGCTGAAGGATGTGCCGAAGGAAGAAATTCCGGATAAACTGCAGGCGCTCCTCCGAGATATGCTTATCGCTCACAAACGTGTCCTCTTCAAAGGTAACGGTTACACGGACGAATGGGTGGAAGAGTCGGCCCGCCGCGGTCTGGATAACCTGAAATCCCTGCCAGAGGCCATGCCCCGCTGGATCTCAAAGAAGAGCATTGATCTCTTTACGAAGCATGGTGTTTTTTCGGAAACAGAGCTCATATCCCGCTATGAGATCGTGCTGGAAAACTATGCCAAGGCGATCCATATTGAGTCCCTTACCTTGCAGGAAATGGTCCGCAAGGAATTTACCGCCGGGCTCCTTTCCTATATGAAGGTCCTGACCGAGGAGGCAGCCGCCAAGAAGGCTCTTCTTCCGGGCATTGATGTCTCTCTGGAAGAACAGCGCCTTGTGCAGCTGTCAGAGGCAGCCGGGAAGATGATGGCGATGCTCGATGCCCTGGAAATGGACACGGCAGCTGCAGAAACAGAGACGGATGATCTTAAGAAAGCAACGATGTATCAGGAAATCATCTTGGCTGACATGGAGTCTCTGCGTGCCGTTGTAGACGGGGCAGAACAGCTGATTCCCGACGAGTATCTTCCGTATCCTGTTTACAGCCGACTGCTGTTCTCTCTGAGATAAAGACAGTGTACGGCTCGAAATCGTCATTATTAATCGTCACTAAGTCATAGCCTGTCAAACATATTTGGGGGAGATCGTATGGCTGTAACAATGAATAAAAACTATGCGAAGCTGGGAAAAAACTACCTCTTCGCGGAAATCAAGAATCGTGTAGCCTCGTACCAGGCAGCCCATCCGCAGGCAGATATCATCCGTCTGGGGATCGGCGATGTCACAAGACCCCTTCCGAAAATTGTGACGGAGGCCATGGCGCAGGCTGCCCGTGAAATGGCCACGGCTGCCGGATTTCGGGGATACGGTGCCGAGCAGGGGTATGAATTTCTGAAAGAGGCTGTCAGAAAATATTATGCAAAACGAGGTGTCAGTCTGTCCTGTGAGGAGATCTTTATTTCCGATGGAGCCAAGAGCGATATTGGGAATCTGACAGACCTCTTTGGGCAGGATAATACGGTTTTGATCCCGGATCCGGTCTACCCTGTATATGTAGATACCAACGTTATGAATGGGCGTCAGATCGTTTTTTTGCCGGCAGACGAGGAAAATGGCTTCTTGCCGATGCCGGGGCCGGAGACGGTGGGAGATATCATCTATCTGTGCTCCCCGAACAATCCTACCGGTGCAGTCTACAATAAAGAGCAGCTGCAGAAATGGGTGGACTTCGCCAACGCCCGCGGGAGCATTATCCTTTTTGATGCCGCCTACGAGTGCTTTATACAGGACGATCTGCCCCACAGCATCTATGAGATCCCGGGAGCAGAAACCTGTGCCATAGAAATCTGTTCACTGTCCAAGAAGGCCGGCTTCACCGGGACCCGGTGTGGGTACACCGTGATCCCTTCGGCGCTTAAGAGAGGCGGTTTTTCTTTGAATGCCATGTGGCTCCGCCGCCAGTCCACCAAGTACAATGGTACCTCCTATGTGGTACAGCGCGGCGCACAGGCTGTTTTCACCCCCGATGGAGAGAAGGCCGTGGAAGAAAATCTGCGTTACTATCGGGGAAATGCCCGGATCATCACGCAGGCGCTGGAGGAGATGGGCGTCTATTATACCGGTGGGCGCAACGCCCCCTATATATGGCTGAAATGCCCGCCGAGCCAGGATTCCTGGGAATTCTTTGACCGGCTGCTGTCAGAATGTCACGTGGTCGGTACGCCTGGCGCAGGTTTCGGAAGCTGCGGCTGGGAATATCTGCGGCTGACAGCCTTTGGAACCCGAAAAAATACGTTGGAGGCCATGAGGCGTATTCAGAATGGAGGTGTATTCAGATGATAAAATACATTTTTGTGAGCGGAGGCGTGGTCTCCGGCCTGGGAAAGGGGATTACAGCGGCCTCTTTGGGGAGACTTCTGAAAGCCCGCGGCTATGCCGTGACCATGCAGAAGTTCGATCCGTATTTCAACATTGACCCGGGCACCATGAATCCTACCCAGCACGGCGAGGTGTTCGTGACGGATGACGGCACGGAGACAGATCTGGACCTGGGACACTATGAGCGCTTTATCGATGAGAGCCTGGATAAAAATTCCAACGTGACCTCCGGAAAGATCTACTGGTCCGTCCTGAATAAGGAGCGTCACGGAGACTACGGCGGGGGCACAGTACAGGTAATCCCGCATGTAACGAATGAGATTAAATCCCGCTTCTTCCGGTCGGATGACCAGGAGGAGAGCCGTATCGCCATCATAGAGATCGGCGGAACGGCGGGGGATATTGAATCCCAGCCCTTCTTTGAAGCCATACGCCAGTTCCGGCACGAGGTGGGCCATAAAAATGCCATCATGATTCATGTCACGCTGATTCCTTATCTGCGTGCGTCGCAGGAGATGAAGACCAAGCCCACACAGGCCAGCGTAAGGGAACTGATGCGCATGGGCATTTTGCCGGACATTCTGGTCTGCCGAACGGAATATCCGCTGACAAAGTCTATTCGGGAAAAGATCGCCCTGTTCTGCAACGTGCCCGCCAGCCACGTCATTGAAAACACGGATGCGGAATATCTGTACGAAGTCCCGCTGTATATGGAGCAGGAGCACCTGGCAGAGGTCGCACTGAAATGTCTTGACCTTCCCTGTCCGGAACCGGATCTGGAGGACTGGCGGCAGATGGTCTACGCCCTGCGGCATCCGGAAAAAGAGGCGGAGATTGCCATAGTGGGAAAGTACACACAGCTGCATGACTCCTATCTGAGCGTGGTGGAAGCCCTGAAGCACGGCGGTATCGCCAACCACGCAGAGGTAAAGCTTCGCTGGGTGGATTCGGAGCAGATCGAACGGGATGGAGCAGAGGCCCTGCTTTCCGGCGCAGACGGCATCCTGATTCCGGGCGGCTTCGGCAACCGGGGCACAGAGGGAATGATTCAGGCGGCATCCTATGCCAGAAAGAATCATGTTCCGTTCCTGGGGATCTGCCTGGGAATGCAGATGGCTGTAACGGCCTTTGCGAGGGATGTAATGGGCTTTGAGGACGCGAACAGCGCAGAGCTGGACCCTTCTACCACGCATCCGGTCATCGACCTGATGCCGGAACAGCGCGGCGTGGAAAATCTGGGCGGCACGCTGCGTCTGGGGGCATGGCCCTGTGTGCTGGCAGAAGATTCAATGGCGATGCGTCTGTATGGAGAAAAAGAGATCTCCGAGAGGCACCGCCACCGCTATGAAGTAAATAATGATTATCGGGACGCCTTCACGGCGGCCGGTCTTTGCTGGTCCGGCACTTCTCCGGACGGTAATATTGTAGAAATGATGGAACTTCCGGAAGAGAAGTTCTACCTGGGGACACAGGGACATCCGGAGCTGAAATCCCGCCCCAACCGGGCGCATCCTCTCTTTGCCGGGCTCATCCGGGCTGCCTGCGATTACGCCTCCAGCCGGTAAAAACGCAGGGCGTTGGCAAAGCAGGTTTCTTCTACCTGTTCTTCAGAAATGCCCTTGATCTGCGCGATGGCGGAGATCACCAGAGGAATCTTTCCGGAGTCGTTCCGCTTCCCGCGGAAGGGTGCGGGCGTAAGATACGGCGCGTCGGTTTCCAGCAGCAGCTGTTCCAGCGGCGCCAGAGCAATGACCTCCTTCAGCTTTTTGGCGTTCTTAAAGGTGGATACGCCGCCGATGCCCAGGTAATAGCCCATCTTCAGGTAGATCTCTGCCTGCTCCGGGCTGTAGGAATAACAGTGCATATCCAGATTTCCTGACGCAATTTGATTCTCCTGAAGGATCTGCAGTGTATCTGCTGCGGCCTCCCGGCTGTGGATGACCACCGGGAGGTCCAGATCCTTCGCCAGCGCCAGTTGGGCGCGGAACCATTTCTTCTGAATCTCTCTGGGGGTCTTGTCCCAATAATAATCCA
>CAMNFR010000048.1 GCA_946537305.1 uncultured Lachnospiraceae bacterium
CGGGGCGTGGCTCAGTTTGGTAGAGCGTCCGGTTAGGGACCGGGAGGTCGCAAGTTCGAATCTTGTCGCCCCGACGAGCAACCGGCAGATACGTTATGTATCTGCTGATGCTTTAATAGGAGGCAATGCAGCTGCCTGCAGCAGGAGCAAAGCCCCGAAAGTTGTGTGTCCGTAGCTCAGCTGGATAGAGCAACGGCCTTCTAAGCCGTGGGTCGAGGGTTCGAATCCCCCCGGGCATACGAAAAAACCGCGCGTAGGCGCGGTTTTTTTTTATTCCATATTTTTTTGTGCGGTGGAAAGCATCAGTTTGATGCGGTTCAGCTGGTTGACTTCGCTGGCGCCGGGGTCGTAGTCCACAGCGATGATATTGGCCTTCGGGAAGTGCGCCCGCAGGGTCTTGATAACGCCTTTTCCGACCACGTGGTTGGGCAGGCAGGCGAAGGGCTGCGTACAGATGATGTTCTCTACGCCGCTGTGAATCAGCTCAATCATCTCTCCCGTAAGGAACCATCCTTCACCGGACTGATTGCCCAGGGAAACGAAGGGCTTGGCGAACTCTGCCAGTTCGCGGATATTGGCCGGCGGGTAGAAGCGATTGCTTTCCGCCAGGGCGCGGCTGGCTTCTTTGCGCATCCAGTCCAGCAGATCGATGCCGCGCTGCGTCAGCCAGGCGGTGGTCTTCTTTCCTCCAAGGAATTCGGCCTTGTAACTGGCGTTGTAGAAACAGTAGTTCAGGAAGTCCAGAAGATCCGGAACCACGGCTTCGGCACCTTCGGCCTCCAGCAGATCCACCAGATAGTTGTTGGCCAGCGGCAGGAACTTGACCAGGATCTCGCCCACAATGCCCACGCGGGGCTTTTTCATATCCTCATAGATGGGAAGCCGGTCGTAATCCCGCACGATATCCCGCAGGTTCTTCCGGTAGGTATGCATGCCCAGACCGTTCGTGGTCAGATCTGCGATCACCTTGCGCTTCCAGACCTCATGCAGGGCATTGGCAGAACCGGGTTCCTTTTCATAGGGGCGCGTGCGGTAGATGCAGCGCATGAAAACATCCCCGTAGATAACGGCCTGGCACAGCCGCACCAGCATGGGAATGCTGTAGGAAAAGCCGGGGTTGGTCTCCATGCCGTTAAAGTTCAGGGAGATCACGGGGATGTGCCCCAGTCCCTTCTTCTCCAGCGCACGGCGGATGAAGCCTACATAGTTGGAGGCACGGCAGCCGCCGCCGGTCTGGCTCATGACCACCGCCAGATGGTCTGTGTCATATTTGCCGGAAAGAATGGCATCCATGACCTGTCCCACCACGATCATGGAGGGGAAGCAGGCGTCATTATTCACGTATTTCAACCCAGTATCGATGGCCGCACGCGTATCGTTCGGCAGCACCACAAAATTGTATCCGAAATGGTGCATCACCGGCTCCATCAGCTCAAAGTGGATGGGCGACATCTGCGGGCAGAGGATGGTGTAATTATCCTTCTGCATCTTTTTGGTATACACGGCGCGGTGGTACGCGGCGGAGACAATATGTCTGGCCGCGGGATGCGCCTCGCGGATGCGCAGGGCCGAAATCAGAGAGCGGATGCGGATACGCGCTGCTCCCAGGTTGTTGACCTCGTCGATCTTCAGTACGGTGTAGATCTTCCCGGAACCGGTCAGGATCTCGCTGACCTGGTCTGTGGTGACGGCGTCCAGACCGCAGCCGAAGGAGTTCAGCTGAATCATATCCAGCTGGTCCGACTGCTTAACATATTCCGCAGCTGCGTACAGGCGGGAGTGGTACATCCACTGGTCCGTGGCGCGCAGCGGGCCTTCCGGCGTAGCCAGATGGGAGACAGAATCCTCCGTAAGTACGGCCAGCCCATAAGAGGCGATCATCTCCGGGATGCCATGATTGATCTCAGGATCTACATGGTAGGGACGTCCTGCCAGCACAATGCCGTGGCGCTTATGCTCTTTCATCCATTCGATGGTCTCTTCGCCCTTCCTCTGCAGATCCTCCTTGGTGGCCAGAAGCTCTTCCCAGGCGTAATGCCCGGCAGCCTTTACCTCATTGGCCGGGATATTGTAATGCTCTGCAAAAACATCCACCAGACGGTCCACCACGGTCTTTTCCGAGGTCAGCGCCAGGAACGGCCGCAGGAAGGTGATGTCCTCCCGGTTGACACCCTCCAGATTGTTCTTGATGTTTTCCGGATAGGTGACCACGATGGGGCAGTTGTAGTGGTTCTGGGCGGTATCCTTTTCGATGCGCTCGTAGTAAACGCAGGGATAGAAGATATCCTTGATGCCCTGGTCCAGCAGCCACTGGACATGTCCGTGGGCAATCTTGGCCGGATAGCACTCAGATTCGCTGGGGATGGATTCCATGCCCAGCTCGTAGATCTTCCGCGTGGACTTGGGCGAAAGAACCACCCGGAAGCCCAGCTCCCGGAAGAAGGTAGCCCAGAACGGAAAGTTTTCGTACATGTTCAGTACCCGGGGGATGCCCATGACCCCGCGCCAGGCGGCTTCGGCCGGCAGCGGATCGTAGTCAAAGATGCGGTGGAACTTGTAATCGAACAGGTTCGGCACCTTTTCGGCACTCGATTTTTCCCTGCCAAGCCCCTTCTCGCAGCGGTTGCCGGTAATATAGCGGCGTCCGCCCGGGAATTTGTTGATGGTCAGCAGGCAGTGGTTGGTGCAGCCCTGGCAGCGCGTCATGGAGGTGGAATACTCCAGGTTCAGGATATCATCCAGCGGGAGCATGCCAGTCTTGCGGCCCTGGCAGCGCTCCCTGGCAATCAGGGCGGCCCCGAAGGCGCCCATGATGCCGGCGATATCCGGCCGGATGGCCTCGCACTCAGCGATGCGCTCAAAGCTTCGGAGCACGGCGTTGTTGTAGAAGGTTCCGCCCTGGACGACCACGTGTTTTCCCAGATCCGCAGGATCGGTGATCTTAATGACCTTGAACAGGGCGTTCTTGATGACAGAGTAGGCCAGGCCGGCGGAAATATCCGATACCGGCGCGCCTTCCTTCTGCGCCTGCTTAACATTGGAATTCATGAAGACCGTGCAGCGGGTGCCCAGATCGATGGGGTTTTTGGCAAAGAGCGCTTCCTTGGCAAAGTCCTGCACGGAATAATCCAGTGAATTGGCAAAGTTCTCAATAAAGGATCCGCACCCGGAGGAGCAGGCCTCATTTAAGAGGATGGTATCCACCGCGTGATCCTTGATCTTAATGCATTTCATGTCCTGGCCGCCGATATCCAGGATACAGTCTACTTCCGGATCAAAGAAGGAGGCGGCATAGTAATGGGAAACGGTCTCCACTTCCCCTTCGTCCAGCATCAGCGCCGCTTTTAAGAGGGCCTCACCGTAACCGGTGCTGCAGGACCAGGCGATGCGCGCGTCTGCCGGAAGCAGTTCCTTGACCTCCCGCATGGCATCGATGGTGGTAGCCAGCGGACTGCCATTGTTGTTGCGGTAGAAGGAGTACAGCAGAGTACCTTCTTCGTCCACCAGTGCGATCTTGGTGGTGGTGGAACCGGCGTCGATGCCCAGATAGCAGTTGCCGTGGCACTCGGCCAGGTTTCCCTTCTTGACCTCGTGCTTTGCGTGGCGGGCCAGGAAGGCATCATATTCCTCCTGAGAGGCGAACAGAGGCTCCAGACGCTTGATCTCAAACGCCATCTGAATGCCGTTTTTCAGGCGGTCGATCATTTCGTCGATCCCGATGAAGGCATCTTCTTTCGAATTCATGGCAGAGCCGATGGCCGCGAATAGATGGGAGTGATCGGGCGCATAGACCTGCTCATCGGTCAGCTTCAGCGTGCGGATAAAGGCTGCCCGCAGTTCCGAAAGAAAATGCAAGGGGCCGCCCAGGAAGGCAACGTTCCCGCGGATGGGCTTGCCGCAGGCCAGACCGCTGATGGTCTGGTTTACGACCGCCTGAAAAATAGAGGCAGAAAGATCCTCACGGGTAGCGCCTTCATTAATTAAAGGCTGAATATCGGTCTTGGCAAAAACACCGCAGCGGGCCGCAATGGGATAGATGGCGCGGTAATTTTTGGCATATTCATTCAGACCGATGGCGTCTGTCTGCAGCAGGGCCGCCATCTGGTCAATAAACGAGCCGGTGCCGCCCGCGCAGATTCCGTTCATGCGTTGGTCCACACCGCCCGTAAAATAGATGATCTTGGCATCTTCGCCGCCCAGTTCAATGGCAACATCCACCTGCGGGGCATAGTATTCCAGGGCGGTTGCCACGGCGACCACCTCCTGAACAAAAGGAACCTGCAGATGATTGGCCAACGTAAGGCCGCCGCTCCCCGTGATCATGGGATGCAGCGTGACAGACCCTACGGTCTTTCTGGCGTCCGTCAGGAGATCCGCCAGGGTCTCCTGAATGTGAGCGAAGTGTCTTTTATAATCGGAAAAAAGTACCTGGCTGTTTTCATCGATCACGGCAATCTTCACGGTGGTGGAGCCGATATCGATACCCAGGCTGTAGTGGGCTGCCAAAAATGATCCCCTCCCTTTCCTATAACAAACCATCCTACAATATATCGTGTAATATCCGAAAAGACAAGTTAAGTTTTCGTAAAGCACGACACTTGAAGGCAAATGTCAGAAACGCGCGGAATTGTATCACAAAGGTCTGTTATACCCAAATTTCGCATGGCTCTGAATAGTAAAGCATTTGACAAACGCCGTGATGCTTTTTATAATGAATCATATTTGTTTTACAGCAGGCTTCTGTCAGAGGAGGACCTTATGAATTGGATGGACAAACTGGAACGGCGGTTCGGTCGGTTCGCGGTGCGCAATCTGATGACATATCTGATCATCTTTTATATCTTCGGATTCCTGATCAATATGACCAATCCGCAGTTCTACTATAATTATCTGTGCCTGGATATGAGCGCCATTTTTCACGGGCAGGTGTGGCGGCTGGTGACATTCCTGATGTCTCCGCCCACCACCAATATCCTGTGGCTGGCACTTCTGACTTTTATCTACTATCAGCTTGGACGTACGCTGGAGCAGATGTGGGGCACCTTCCGGTTTAACCTGTATATGCTGATCGGTATATTCGGGTACATTCTGGCGGCGCTCATCATCTACCTGGTGTGGGGACTGGTATATCCGCTGACGGCGGACAACCTGTACCTGACCATGCTGCTGGCTTTTGCCATGACCATACCGGACATGCAGTTCTACCTGTACTTTGTGATTCCCGTGAAGGCCAAGTGGCTGGGGATATTCTACGGGGTCATGATCGTGCTGGAATTTGTTACGGCCAATGCGCCGGGCAAGGTGGCCATCGCCATGTCGGTGCTGAACTTTGTTGTGTTCTTCTTCAGCAATAAACGGCCGATCCAGGGGATGAAGCAGGCAAAGCGGCGCAGGGACTTTGCACAGAAAATGCAGGCGGGCAGCCGTGTACATACGGCCGGCGGCAGCATTCATCGCTGCGCGGTGTGCGGGCGTACGGAGCGGGATGATCCGAATCTGGAATTCCGCTACTGTTCCAAATGCGCCGGAAGTTATGAGTATTGCCAGGATCACCTGTACACGCATGTGCATGTGACGGCGGACGGCGGCAGACAGTAGACAATCTATATTGGGGAAAGAGGAAATATATGGAAAAAAGGCCTTTTGTGACCAAAGAAAAACTGGAAGAAATTGTAAAAGAATTTCCCACGCCTTTTCACATTTATGATGAAAAAGGTATCCGGGAGACTACACGTAAAGTAAGGCAGGCATTTGCCTGGAATCCGGGATTTAAGGAATACTTCGCGGTGAAAGCCACCCCCAATCCTTTCGTGCTGAAACTTCTGCACGAAGAGGGCTGCGGCTGTGACTGCTCCTCCCTGGCGGAACTGGTGATGTCCGAGGCCAGCGGCGTTACCGGGAAGGATGTCATGTTCTCTTCGAATATGACGCCTTGGGAGGAATATCAGAAAGCCATGGATATGGGCGCGATCATCAACCTGGATGATTTCACGCATATCGATTATCTGGAGGAGCACTGCGGCTTGCCGGAGACCATTTCCTGCCGGTTTAACCCGGGTGGATTGTTCCAGATGAGCAACGGCATTATGGACAACCCGGGGGATTCCAAGTACGGATTTACAAGGGATCAGCTCTTCGAGGGCATGAAGATCCTGAAGGAGCGCGGAGTCAAGCATTTCGGCATTCACGCTTTTCTTGCCAGCAATACCGTGACCAATGAGTACTATCCGCAGCTGGCGGGCGTGCTGTTCAAATTGGCGGTGGAGCTGGTGCAGGAGACAGGCATCGATCTGCAGTTCATCAACCTCTCCGGCGGTGTGGGCATCCCTTATACACCGGATCAGGAACCGAACGATATCCTGGCCATCGGCGAAGGCGTTCATAAGGTCTATGACAAGATCTTGGTGCCGGCTGGCCTGGGACATGTATCGATCTACACGGAAATGGGACGCTATATGACCGGCCCTTACGGGGCACTGGTCACCCGCGCCATCCATGAAAAGCATATATATAAGGAATACATCGGCTGCGACGCCTGCGCCGCGGACCTGATGCGTCCGGCCATGTACGGAGCTTATCATCATATCACCGTTATGGGGAAAGAGGACGCGCCCTGCGATCACCGCTATGATGTGGCCGGATCCCTGTGCGAAAACAACGATAAGTTCGCCGTAGACCGGTGGCTGCCGAAGATCGAAATGGGAGACCTTCTCTATATCCATGACACCGGTGCCCACGGGCACGCCATGGGGTATAACTACAACGGCAAGCCCCGCCACGCGGAAATCCTGCTGAAAGAGGACGGCAGCGCGCAGCTGATCCGCCGCGCCGAGACCCTGAAGGACCTGTTCGCCACCTTCGATTTCTGTGACATCCTGAAATAAAATAGAAAGTATGTGTTGTGTACAGCGCCGCCCGCCGGGCGGCGCTTTTGATAATAAATTCGGATGAAAATATGTGACGAATTGTAAGAAAATAAATGAAAAAGGGAAAAATTGCCCACAAAAATTCAGTTGACAGAACCGCTTTTACATGTATGATAGGAATGTACGAGTTACCACTTACCGCGTATGAGGAACCCTGTATCGGGTTGGAAAAACAGTGCTAAATTAGCTAAATTAGCTTGACAGAAACAAAAAAGAAGAGTAATATAGAGACGAACAAACGTTCGAATGGAGGAAATACTCATGGCAAGAGAAGATAAATTAAAAGCATTGGACGCAGCAATGACGCAGATCGAAAAAGACTTCGGCAAGGGGTCTGTCATGCGCCTGGGTGACGCTTCGGCCAACATGAATATAGAGACCATCCCCACCGGCTCTCTGAGCCTGGACCTTGCGTTGGGCCTGGGCGGCATTCCCCGCGGCCGTGTAATTGAAATCTACGGTCCGGAATCCAGCGGTAAGACCACGGTGGCACTGCATATGATCGCAGAGGCACAAAAGAGGGACGGCATCGCCGGCTTTATTGATGCAGAACATGCGCTGGACCCGGTCTACGCCAAGAATATCGGCGTGGACGTGGACAATCTGTATGTGTCCCAGCCGGATAACGGCGAGCAGGCCCTGGAGATCGCGGAGACCATGGTGCGCTCCGGTGCTCTGGATATCGTAGTCATCGACTCTGTGGCCGCGCTGGTGCCCAAGGCAGAAATCGACGGTGATATGGGTGACTCCCACGTGGGCCTGCAGGCCCGTCTGATGTCCCAGGCACTTCGTAAGCTGACCGCTGTTATTTCCAAGTCCAACTGCGTTGTCATCTTCATCAACCAGCTGCGTGAAAAAGTCGGCGTGATGTTCGGCAATCCGGAGACTACCACCGGCGGCCGCGCCCTGAAGTTCTATTCCTCCATCCGGCTGGATGTACGCCGCGTGGAATCCCTGAAGCAGAACGGCATGGTGGTCGGCAACCACGTGCGTGTAAAGGTGGTCAAGAACAAGGTGGCACCGCCCTTCCGTGAGGCAGAATTCGACATCATGTTCGGCAAGGGTATATCCCGTGAAGCGGATATTCTGGATCTGGCCGCCAAGGAAGACATCATCGAAAAGAGCGGTGCCTGGTACGCCTACCAGGGGCAGAAGATCGGCCAGGGACGGGAAAACGCAAAGAAATATATGGCGGATCATCCCCAGGTACTGTGGGAGGTAGAGCAGAAGGTAAGGAAGCACTTCGGCTTAAGCTACGAGGAAGAGATGCCGGAATACCTGAAGGCGGAAACTCCCGCGGCGGAAGAAGAATAAAGAAATAGAATAGGATTTGACGCAGGGCAGAAAGATAGGCTTTCTGCCCTGTTTTTTTAGAAATATAATTGCGCTAAAATGAATATTATGGTACAATTCCATTGTTCTATATTTTCCGTCGGTTTGCAGACAGACGGGATTGAAAATGGGAAAAACTGCCGCGGCAGATGAAAGGAGTACCTTATGAAAAAACAGTGGTCAAGAGTGTTGGCGCTTATGCTGAGCCTTTCCATGGTGATCACCTGTATCCCCGCCAATGTGCGGGCCGTATCCCCTTCGGATATGGGACAGGAAGAGGTCATGGAGTCGACAGCAGAGACGCCGCAGGAAAATGAGGAGAAGGCACAGGAGCCTTCGTCGGAGAATCCTGCAGCGGGAGAGGAAGCTGGCGAAAATGAACCTACGGCAACAGAACCGGAAGCCGCCACAGAGGAACCTACGGCAACAGAACCGGAAGCCGCCACAGAGGAACCTGCGGCAACAGAACCGGAGGCCACAACAGAGGAGCCTGCGGCAACAGAACCGGAAGCCGAAGAGAAGGATACTCCGGCGGAGGGTAACGGACCTCTGACGAAATCGGCGGCGATTTCCTCTGATGAGGGTATTGACGGCGAGGAAGCCTTTGCGGCTTATGTAAATGAGAAGTTCTACGGGAAGAAGACCGCAGGAGGCGCGCGGAAGCTGAAAGCGAAAGCAGCCACCCGCCGGTCGCAGCTTTCTGCCATCAATCAGGAAATCTATGATCAGCTGTCGACAGCAGCGGCAGAAATCGCGGAGGGCGACAGAGATTCTGCAATCGTCACGGTTACGCTCTCCGATGAGTATACGGCAGCTTATACCGCAGAGCAGCTTGGTATAGACGCGATTGTGGAGGGGGGCAATATTTCCGATGTCGCGACGGCGGCGCTTGACGAGACGCTGGGACTGGATCTGGATGCTCTTCTGAGCGCGCTGCTGGCGGATCATCCCTATGAGTTCTATTGGTATGACAAGTCAGCCGACGGTTCTTTTGCCATGAGCGCTGAGGGAGGCGGCTGTTATAATGCGATGAACCAGGGGAATGGTTGGGAGATTTATCTCCTGAATCCGCTGGAAATCTCTTTCAAGGTGGAACCGGAATATCAGAACGGCGATACGTACGCGGTGGATACAGAAAAAACCGGGGCTGCCTCCTATGCGGCATCGAAGGCCAGAGATATCGTAAGCGCACATTCCGAAGAAGGTGACTATCAGAAGCTGGTCTCCTACCGGGATGCTATTTGTGGTGCGGTAGATTATAACGAGGATGCCAGGAACAGCGGACACAACGATGCCAACGGCAATGCCTGGCAGATGATCTATGTCTTTGACGAGGATCCGGCTACAAACGTGGTCTGCGAGGGTTATTCCAAGGCTTTCCAGTATCTGTGCGATCAGAGTGATTTTGAGGGTACTGTGGAATGTCACTCCATGACCGGCGATATGGACGGCGGCACAGGCGCCGGCGCGCACATGTGGAATGTGGTAAAGATCGGCGGGGAAAACTATCTGGCGGATATCACCAATTCCGATGAAGGCACCGTGGGGCAGGACGGAGAGCTGTTCATGACCGGTGCCCCGGATGGTAATGCCAACGGATATACCGTGGCAGACGTCGAATATACCTACGACGATGATACCCTTAGCCAGTACAGTGACGAAGAGCGGACGCTGGCGACCTCCGATTTTGATCCGGATAATTATGTCCCGGAGACGAATGCGCTGACGGCGGCAAAGATCGCGGATGCCCTGGCGCTGGATTCCATCGGAATTTCTGTGGATTCGGAACTTGATGGATGTTATCGTTATTATACGGTTACCATTCCCTATATCGGGGATACGAAGCTGCGTCAGAATTTCGATAATGTCAATCTGGACATTGCCGTTCCTGATGGTTATACGAACAATCTATGGATGGATATGGAGTATTCTGATGATACAGCATTAGTGTTCCGTGGGGCCTGGTATGCATTGTCTCCTTTTGCCCGTGCAGATGCAATGATACTACTGAAGAGCATCAACGTCGGAAGCTATGCTTCAGACGGAGGTTACTGGAATTATAGCATTCGTGCCAGTAAAGACGGTTCCGGCGACGATACCTACACGGTGTACCGCACCTTCGGACCGGATGATTCGATTGTGATTCCTTTTGAGGTCGTGACAGACATTACACCGCTGACGGAGGATGTCCCGCAGATGTTGGAAGGCTGGACCGATCAATGGTTCTCTTTCCAGGCAGAGGCGGCCGGTACCTATACCTTCTACCTGGCAGAGGACGATATGTCGTATACCTTCTGTACGGACATGGATGAGACGATACAGGAGAACGGCAGCAGCGCATCACTTCAGAAGCAGCTGCAGGCCGGGGAGACAGCCTACCTGCGTGTTTATGCAGGCGGAGAGGAAAATCAGATTACGGTAACCGCTCAGACAGAAACGGCGGCTCTGCAGAGCGTGGCGCTGCAGGGAGGAAGTACCTTTGTGACCGGACAGGAAATAGCCCTGGATATTCAGATGGCCACGCCGGGGACACCGGTATATGCTTTGATTTACGATGAAGAATATGGCGGTGTCAATTCACACAGTCTCTCTCACCAGGAAGGAAGTATCTATACCTTTACCGTAAATCATGCCGGGAGTTATCGCGTGGTAGGAGTCACGGCGGAGAATTCCTTCCGTGTACAGCAGCAGCTGAATTGTCAGGAGATTGCTTTCGATGTACAAGATCCGGAGGATTGGATGACAGAACATCCGGGAGAGACGCTTTCTTTGAAGAATTATGATATCAGCGGATCTCTGACAATCCCCGAAGGCAGCACGATGCAGGTGGATTCTCTCACGATCTATGGCGGGGCGAATCTGACGGTCGCCGGCACGCTGAGAGCCGGAACACTGAGGTTTGAGGGCTATACTGACGGCAATACACCGCTGCAGGTTACAGAGACCGGCGCTGTATTTGCAGAAAAAACGGATGCAGCCAATGACTATCTGACGCTCTGCCTGGACAATATTCAGGGCGTGGATGATAAGAGCTTGCTGTATGGTTGGGATGTACAGCAGGAAGAGTATTTGTACTATCGCTGGAAGAATGATACCTGGGTGAGAACCCGCGCGAACACACCGGATCCGGAGGAGATGACGGCGCTTACTTTGGGTGAAGAGGCGACGGCAGGACTGCTTTCATCTTGGGAAGAAGACGATATCCCGGCTTTCTGGTATATCTATACCGTGGAGGAGGACGGTTATTACGAGCTCTATTCACTGCGGGATGACGGAGAAGGCGGTACGACCTGGGAGCGGGAGAATTATCCGGATGCCGGCCTGCTGACCAACACCGGACGTGATCTCATCGGCGAATACAGGGAGTATGAGTTCAAGGCCGGCGATCAGCTGGTGTTCCGGCTGAATCAGCGTGAGACGGAGGAATCCGTCACGGTCCGCCTGGAAAAGAGGGATATGTCGGATGTTGTGACGGCGCAGCAGATCGCCGACTGGTTCGACTGGGACAACATGACAGCAGAAACGACGAAAACCTTCGGCACGGCTGTATACGCGGAAATCATACTGCCGCTGACGGAGACAGGTATTGAGAATGCTGACAGATTGTCTGAATCATGTGAAATCAAAGTCGGGACAGTCAATGAGGATATATCCGTCACATGGAGTTGGTGGGAAGAAAAAGAAGGGGATGCCTACGTATTCTCGAGATGGTTTCCCACGACAGAATTCAATACAGATAACACGTGGAAAATCGAACAGATCAACCCTGTCGTTGAAGGCGAAAATGAATCCATGCAGTATTATCTGGAGTGCGCGGATAATGATGATTTCGAACCAACGCTGACATATTACCGGGTGGGCGAATCGCGAGCGAAGAGCTTCACGATACCCGGAAACGGACCACAGGTGGTGAACGGTGAGGAGGCGTTTTCAGTAACGGCGACGGAAGGCGGTTGGTTTGATAATTACATCCGCTTCACACCGACAGAAGATGGCGAAGTCTATATGATCTCGGACGATAACGATGTAAGCTATGACGTTACCTGTTATGATCAGGAAACTGGCTACTGGAATACGCTATCGGATGTGACGGCCGGAGAAACATACCTGCTGAAAATTCAGATCTCAAACACTTCCGAAAGCAAGGAGATCACAGTTCACCTGGGGAAGGATCCGGGGGCGAATCCCACGGTCACGAATTTTTCCTTTGAGAAGACGGACATGATGTACGGCGATGAAATTCGTGGATCCTTCCTTGCGTCTCTCGATAACGTGGAGATCCAAAGAGCCAGAGTAATCATTGTGCCCGCCGGTAGTGTTCGAAGTGAGAACGGTATGCCGGAAGAAGATATCGTAAGGACATATTACGCATCGGAATATGACGGGAAATATATCATTAATGAGTGGGATGATTCTATCGATCCCGGATCATACGAGGTGGGATATATTGAATTAGAGGATTCTTACGGAAAAGTATGGACCCTGACACCTCAGGACCTTGGTTGGGAGGAAATTCCCGGATTTACTGTATCTACACTGGAGGATGTAATTTCCGGAGCACAGCCCGGAGATACGGTTACTGTCAATTACATCAGTGTGAGGGACGGCGAACTGATTATTCCGGAAGGAGTTACGGTTATTTGTAACGAAACCTGCGACATTTACGATGGTGCAAAGCTGATTGTCAATGGAACCCTGGAGGCAGGAACAGAGTCCGATGAGTGCTATTTGTATGTAAATGAAGGCGGCGTGCTGGAAATCAATGGTACGTTGATTACAGAGGCTATGTACGCTACTTATCCCGGGACATGGCAGATGGGGCCTGCTGGCAATATGCAGATATTTGGCAACGCACGCCTGTACTGGGAAGAAGGAAACGACACGTTGCTGGGGACGCAGATCTACGGGAAGGCGATGGAAAATCCTTATGGATATGCACATATTGAAAAAACAAACGAGGAGGGCGTGTATACCGAAGAAGGTTGGTACTGGAATGCTGCAGAGGCCACGAACCAGTGGATTTTTGTAAAGAATAATATTCCGGCTGCAGAGGCGATCATGGAACTTTCTGCAGAGGGCACGACAGATATTCCTGTAACCTTTGCACGTTATAGGGAAGGGGATTGGAGTTTTTATTACTTCGGAAGACTTGATGTTGCAGAGGAAGGGCTGTATCGTTTTAGCGGCAGTGGTGTCAACGAGGATGAGCATTCTACAAGTTATTACCTGAAGCGTGCAGATTCAGATAGTTTTGAACTCTTCGATGGGAATATATCTGATATTGTTCTTCAGGCCGGGGATTCCGTCATCGTCCGCATAAGGGAATATAATGATGAGTATCAGGGGGAGACTAATACTTACCCTCTGGACGTATGGAAAGAAGACATGCCGGATGTGACCGCTCAGACAGTATTGTCCTGGCTGGATCTGAATCAGATTGAAGCTTCTGCGGAAGGCGATTCTCCGATTACGGCAACCGTCAGTCTGCCGCTGACAGAGGCGGGGCAGGCGGCCGGAATCCGGCAGGTGGAATTCGAAATGGCTGTGGAGGAAGATGGCACAACTGATATTGGAACCTACATCATGGCAGAGGAAAATGGAGATACATGGACCGGCAGCGGACTCTATTCTGCAACGGATGGCTATGAGCCTCAAACATTTACGTTGTGGCGGATTCAGGTATGGGATTCCGATTGGAATAAAATAACTATTTTCCTGAACCAGCAGGATTATGATCAAAATGCTACGCCCGGTTCTATTCGTCAGGCTTATGCTGAGCCGGATCAGGAGAAAACGTATACTGTCAACTATAAAGGACCTCTGGCAGTGACGGATGGAGAAGATTTCCCCGTGCTTTTGGATGGTCTGAAAAACTATATTTTCTTTACACCATCCGAGAGTGGTGAGTACCGCGCAGAAATTCAGGGGACGCCGGAAAATGCACCTGAAAGGCTGATCAGTGGCTGGGATAATGGCTATGAAGAATATTGCAACAATTATACTGCCGATGAGACTGTCAAGGTATATGTCGGCGAGTTCGATCAGTATGATGACTATGATAGCGAAAGCCTTCATCATGGCCAGGTAACCGCCAGAATGGTGAAAAATGAAGCCACAGGCGCGGAAATCTCTGCTTTGACACTGGATCAGACAAGTCTTCCTGTGGGCGGAATAATGTCGGGCTCTATAACAGCAACAGTCAACGGAGATGTGGCAAAAAGCTTTTCGCTTGTATACACGAGTGATGCAAATGACGGAACTCATGAATTCGGGCGCATGGAGCTGACAGATGGCGTCTCCTCAGAATTCCAGACTACAGGGCCCTGGGATACCGGAACCTATGTGCTGGATCATGTGATCGTATACGATTCTTTCAATCATGCCTGGACGGTGGATGCATCCGAACTTCCCGTTCAGCCGGAACCCCTGGTGGTTGGAACGCTTCAGGATGCTCTGAACAATGCCGAGCCTGGAGAGGTTATAGAAGTCAGTGAAATTTATCTGGAGGCAGAGGAAGGTCTTGTTATACCCGCAGGGGTAACGCTGAAGGCGGAAAGAGTCTATGTCGATATTTCCGGTGATGAGAAGCTGACCGTAAAGGGAACGCTGGAGGCAGGCTGGATTGAGGTTTGCGACGGGGAGGACCTGTCTGTAGAAGATGCCGGCAGCATAAAAATTACAGAGTATTTCCAGATCAACTGCGCACAGGAAGTGTATGAAGATCTGCTGACAAAGGTGACAGGAACCAGAGACTGGGCCGCATTCTATAATGACAATAACGATGACAGGTACTGGTACACCGACGAGTGGGTGTATGACGGGGATATCCCTTCTGAAACATCCGCGGCATGGCAGGATCTTGTACCGGATGAGGAAGTCTCTCTGGAAGATATGATGTCCGGCAGTGTACAATGGTACCGGTATACAGCGGAGGAGTCCGGAAAATACAGCCTTCGTATGAATACAGAACAATGCAGTCTGGAGGAAGGTAAGCGCAATGCGGACGGCGAGGAAGAGGCTCTTTATATATCCTGGGGAGACGATGATGTCAAGTACTACTCACTGGAGGCAGGGGAGACACTTTGGATCCGTCTGACTGCAGAGGAAGATTTTGAAGAAGGTACTTCGCTGACGTTTATTAAAAAGAGCTACGCTCCTGAAGGTCTGGCGGCGGATATCGACTACGAAAAAGCCTCCTTCGAAGTAATCCCAGCAGCAGAAGATGGCGATATGACACGCGTCATTCTGACGCTGCCCATGAAGGAAGGCAAGACCGTTCCGGAAGATATGGACTGGGAAGATACTTCTGCGAATTTCTATGCGGATAAGGAGGAGATCCTCAATCTGTCATACGAACAGGCAAATGTATACTTTGACGCTGATCCGGATCTTTCTACGCAGACCAGTATCGTGATGACGGCCGCACCTGCCATGAACAGGGTTCGTTCCGGCGAGCTGACGTATACGAGCGGAAGAATCCGACTGTATAACGGTGAGGAAGGGCAGGCAGTGCTTATCAACGACACCAACGGCAGCGCTACCTACAGTGAGGCAGCGGAAGTTGTGGCGGAACAGCTGACCTTCACACTGAATTATCAGTACCATTGCAGCGGCACGCTGCGTGCGGATGAACTTCAGACGCACGAAGCAGGCGATGATGAGACGGCCATCTACGAATTTACACCGGCATCAGACGGAGAATATCGTTTCTATCTGGAACTGGGCAATATGGATTGGATCCCCGGGATGACGCTGTATGACAGTGAGAAGAAGCCGGTCATCTACAATGACAATCAGGTCAGTTCTTTCAAGGCGGAGCTGACAAAGGATGCGCTCTATTATCTGGAGATCGAGAGAACCTGGGAGGAAACCTGGAGTGTCGGCGTGACCGCCACCGCAGGTGAGGCGGAAGCAGAAGTGACCGGCATCACGGTGCCGACAACCATCGCGGATGGCGAGAAGCTGGTACTGAAGCTGAACACCTCCGAAGGATTTGTGCCCACCAGGGTCACGATGGATCTCTGCATGGATGCAAATGTCGAGGCAGAAATGATCTCTTATCTTGCGACCGATATTCAGACGACAACCGATGGCTATGAAGCTGTCATGTCTCTGGATGACGGATGTGTTCATACCGGCGGCAAGCCGTACCGGATCATTACACTGAATGTTACAGGAGAAAAGGGACTTAATGTAAACTATTACGCAGATGACGAAGAAGTAGCTGCACCCGCCTGGCTGACCACGCCTCGCATTGCAGCGCGCTCCGTGCAGGATCTGATCAATGACTCCACGGGTACGCTGGAACTGACCCACATTGTGATCGGCGGTATGACGCCGTATGGCACGACCGGGGATCTGACGATACCGGATGGCCTGAATGTCGTCACCGACAGACTGGAAGTGCTGGAGCCGTTTGCGATTACCGGTACGATCAAGGCGCATGATATCTATATGACGGATGAAGGGGAAATCACCGGAACCGGCAAGATTATCTATGATGATCTCAATGTGGATGCCTGGGTCAATACGGAAGAGACCAAAGAGCGGATCGAAGGCAGTGAAGACGGAATTTACCTGCATGTAAA
Organism: uncultured Lachnospiraceae bacterium; assembly: GCA_946537305.1. Lineage (GTDB taxonomy): Bacteria > Bacillota > Clostridia > Lachnospirales > Lachnospiraceae > UBA3305. Next base: position 16,847 of record CAMNFR010000048.1, read on the forward strand.
GGAGACCGAAACTGTCTACGAATGGAAGAACGGTGCCTGGAAGAATGCTTCCATGAATGAAGTGGAAATCGCGCATGAAGCTATTGCACAGCTTCCGGCGGCCGAAGAGGTGACGCTGGAAGATGAGGAAGGCATTGTGGCAGCCGAAGAAGCGGTGGCAGCCCTTACGCCGGAGCAGAAAGCTGAGCTGACACAGGCGGAGCTGAATAAGCTTGCGGCAGCGAAGGCCAGAATGGAAGAACTGAAGGAAGCACAGGCACAGGAACAGGCAGATGCGGCGGCAGTAGCTGCCGTGGAAGAAGCCATCACGGCGCTGCCGGCAGAGGCCGATGTGCAGCTTACCGATGAGGATGCCATTGAGGCGGCTGATGCTTTGTTTGAAGCGCTGCGCGAAGACCTGAAGGAAAAGGTATCGGCAACGGCAAAGCTGAAGCTGACCACGGTAAAGGCAAAACTGGCGGCGCTGCAGCTGAACGAAACAAAGGTAGCGGAAGTGAAGGCAGCCATTGCGGCGGTGCCGGAAGCTGCGGATGTTACCCTGGAATCCGAAGACGCCATTGAGGCGGCGGAGGCGAAGCTGGCGGCCCTGGACGAGAACCTGCAGGCGCGCATCACCGAGGAGGAACGGACAAAAGTAACGGCAGCCAGAACGAAGCTGGATGAACTGAAGGCAAATGCGGAGGCCGTCGCAGAGCAGGAACGCATAGATACCGAAAAAGCGGCGGCAGCCACGGAGAAGATCCAGGCGATGCCGGAAGATATCGACGCCCTTACGCTGGAAGACACCGAAGCGGTACAGAAAGCGGAGGATGCAATAGCGGCTTACGATGCGCTTACCAACGCTCAGAAGAATAAGATCTCCGAGGAAGATAAGGCGAAGGTGGAAGCGGCCCGTGCGAAGCTGGAAGAGCTGAAGGAAGCGGCACAGCAGCAGGCGGCTGAGAAGGCAGAGATGCAGGCGGAAGAGCGGGAGACTGTAGATGCCGCGAAAGAAGTCGCAGAGGCCATCTCGCAGATGTCTGTAGGTGCGGGTATTGATGATGAAGTGGCCGTGGCGGAAGCCAAGGTGGCGGCAGCGGAGGAAGCCGTCCGTAAGATGGATGAGGCAGGATATGCCGATGATATCTCGGCGGCGGACCGTGCAGCCGTGGCCGATGCCCGCGCACAGGTCAATGACCTGAAGGCCGTCAATGAAGTGGTGAAGGAAATCAACAATTCGGTTGTGGAAGGTGCCAGCATCAATGAAGCCGGTGTGAAGTCTGCCAGAGCGAAGTATAACGCACTGACTGCCACGCAGAAGGCGAAGATGTCGGCAGCAGTCCTGAAGAAACTGACCGATGCGGAGACAATGATCGCGAATGCGGCCGATCAGACAGCCGCGGATAAAGTGTCCGAGACACTGAATGCACTGAAGGCAGCTTCCGCGCTGACGGCAGCGGACGAAAAAACAGTCACAGCAGCGCGCGCGGCCTACAACAAGCTGACTGCAGCGCAGAAGGCTAGAGTATCTGCGGCAGCCCTGAAGAAGTTGACGGATGCAGAAAAGAAGATTACTGACCTGAAGAATCAGGCGACACAACAGGCAAAGGATAAGGCGGCAGCTGACGCAGAGATCGACGCAGAGGAGAAGGCAGGTCACAAGATGGTAGAGGCTGCAGCGGCTGAAATCATAA